>NZ_JBIXLM010000026.1:0-66349 GCF_045798545.1 Paeniglutamicibacter sp. ORCA_105
ACCCCCCCCCCCCCCCCCCCCCCCCGGGCTGGGTCCCCCACTCTAGCGCCCCCCCCCCCCCCCGGCCACCCTTTGTCGATTCATCCACCTCGCGGTGATTTCCGGCTGGCTAGGGGCTTGGCACCGGCAGTACCGGGAGCGGCAGTCCCTGGTCCTGGCCCTTGCCGTTTCCGTTGCCTTTGCCCTTGCTGGAGGTTTCCGTTGGCGTGGGGGTCGGCGTGGAGCCGGTGGATTCCCCCGGGGTGCTGGGAGATTCCGTGGCGGGGTCGCTCGGGGTTGGTTCCTCGGGTTTCACGGCAACCACGACGCTGACGGTGCCGCCCTGCGGAGTGGGCGATCCGCTGGTGGGGAGCTGGTCGATGATCGTGCCCGGTTCAGCCGCCGCGGTGGCTTCCTCGGTGGTCGTGATTCCCAGCCCGATGTCGGGATCCTCAAGCAGCTTGGTGGCCTCGGGAACCGTGAGATTAATGAGCTGTGGGACGTTGACCATGCCCGTGGACGTGACCAAATCGATCTTGGTGCCGACCTTGACCTTCTTGCCCAGTTTCGGCTCCGTGTTCACCAGCCAGTCGGAGGGTATCGAGGGATGGTTGACACGGGAAACCATGCCGATCTCGTATCCCAGGTCCTGTAATACCTGGCGGGCACCTGCCTCGGATTGTCCCGCCAGGCTCTCGGGCAGGACGCGGGCCTCCGGCCCCTTCGAGACCATCAGCCGCACCGTGGTGCCCTTGCGGACTTCCCTGGAAGCGGCTGGATCGGACTCCACGACCAGGCCGGACTCGATCTTGTCGTCGAAGACCGATTCGACCTTCGGCACCAGCTGCAGCTGCGTGAGGGTTGCTTCCGCCTTCTCCTGTGTCATTTCCGCCAGGGCGGGGATTGCGACAGGTGCGTTGCGTTCGGCCTCCGCGCGCATCCAGTTGAAGAAGAACAGTCCGGAAACAGCCAGGGCCAGGACCAGGACCAGCGAAATCGCCACGGTCCAGTTGCGCTTGGACCTGGCACGATGCTCATTGAGCTCGCGCTGCAGGTTCTGTTCCCAGATCGGCGGAGTGTCCCAGCGGTCTTCCCCGCCGACCCGTTCCAGGTATCCGGTCTGGTTGACCGAGATTGCCGTGGCGCTGTCGGGGCTTGGCGGGGAGAAGGCCGCGGCTGGTGCGGCAAAGGGCGCAACGGAAGCCAGGTTTCCCGCGTTCGCCTGCGACTGCGGCATGGGTGCGGTGAGTTCCTCCGGGGCCAGCGCAATTCCCTGGCGGGCGTTGTTCAGTGCCGCGGCAAACGCCGTGGCATCCGCGTAACGGTCCTCACGGTCCTTGGCCAGGGCCTTGAGCACCACGGAGTCAAAGATCGGGTCCAGGTCCGGCACCAGCGTGCTGGGGGCCGGGGCGTACTCGCCCACGTGCTGATAGGCAACCGCGACCGGCGAATCCCCGGTGAAGGGCGGCCGTCCAGTGAACATTTCATAGAGCAGGCAACCGGTGGAATACAGGTCGGTCCGCGCGTCGACGGCCTCCCCGCGGGCCTGCTCGGGTGACAGGTACTGGGCGGTCCCCACCACGGTCTGAGTCTGGGTCATGGTGCTGGAAGAATCTGCCAGGGCCCGGGCAATGCCGAAATCCATGACCTTCAGGTCGTCCCGTTCGGTGACCATGATGTTTGCCGGCTTGATGTCACGGTGCACGATTCCCATGGAATGGGAGTGCGACAAAGCCTCGAGTACGCCCAGGACGTACTTGATGGCCAGCTCGGTGGTCATTTCCCCGGACTTGATGAGGTCCCGCAGGGTGCGTCCACGGACGTACTCCATCACGATGAAGGGCAGTTCAACGGTTGAACCGGAAAATTCCTGCTTTTCCTCTCCGGTGTCGAAGACGGAAACGATGTTGGGGTGGTTCAGCCCTGCCACGGCCTTGGCCTCGCGCCGAAAGCGCGCCTGGACCATGGGATCGCGCGCCATTTCGGCCCGGAGCAGCTTGATGGCGACCTTGCGCCCCAAGATCTGGTCAACACCCAGGTGAACGTCGGCCATGCCGCCGCGTCCAATGAGCTCCCCCACGACGTAGCGGCCGTTGAGAATTCGTTCCTCGGTCACTGTAGTAACACCATCATCTAGTTGGTTGCCTCGGGCGTGCCCGTGGAAGAGCCCGTGCGGCTGGCATCTGCGGCCGCCGACGAGGTGGCGGGGGTTTCACTGGTCTCGACGTCAGCCGAAGGACTTGTCGGAGTTTCGCTGGGGGTTTCCGACGGGGTAGGCGTCGGGGTGGGTGTTGGCTCTGCGGGGCCAAGCGACAGGATGTAGGTGATGGTGGTACCAGGTTCGACCTTCACTCCCACCCGTGGGCTCTGGTCGATCACGGTGCCGGCCACCAAGTTGCTTTCCTGGGCTTCGCCTTCGTTCGGCGTCAAGCCCAATTCACGCAAGGCCGCCGCGGCCTGTTCCCCGTCCATGCTGAAGAGGTTGGGCACGGCCACCGTGGTGACCGGGGGTGGAGTCGAACGCGTAGGCGTGGGGGTAGGCGTTGGCGACGGGGTCTCGGAAGGCGTCTCCGAGGTCGCCTCGCTGCTGGCTGTGCTTGATTCCGCAGTGATGCTGGTGCTGGGACTCTGGCTGGTTTCCGGATCGTTGGAGCCGGTCAGCAGGGGCAGCAACCAGGCACCGAGGACAGCAAGGAGTACCAGGACAATCAACGCAATCAACGGAATGGTCCAGGGGTTGCGGTTCTTCTTTTCCGGGGTCCGACGATCAGCAAGGTCCTGATCGTAGTTGCCGGCGGATTCCTCTTCCCATCGCTGCGAGGCGCCGATGAAGGAATCGGCATCACCGCTTCCCGATCCCTCTACAGGGACCTGCGGCAGCGCGTTGGTGATGGGGGCAGGGGACGCCACTGTCGGGTCGACAGGGGGCAGCGCAACGGTTTCGTTCCCGCGGGTCACCGGTGCGTGGTTGATGGCCTGGGTGGCGGCATCCGATCCCGAAAAGAGCAGCATTCCGGGCACGGCAAGTGTCGCCGTCTCCGGGTTGCCGGCGCGGATGGCGTCTGCGGCCACGGCCAGCGAATCTGCATCGGCCGGCCGGTCTGCCGGGTCCTTGGCAAGCATCGACATCACCAGCGAACGGACCGGCACCGGGATGTTCTCCGGCAACGGCGGCGGCGTGTCGTTGACCTGGGCCAAGGCGATCGCGATCTGGGACTCGCCGGTGAACGGGCGACGCCCGGCCAAAAGCTCGTAGCCGATCACTCCCAGCGCGTAGATGTCCGAGCTGCCGGTGGCCTGCTGGCCCGTGGCCTGTTCCGGGGCAAGATACTGGGCCGTTCCCATGACCTGCCCGGTTGCCGTGAGCGGAACCTGGTCGGCGATGCGGGCAATGCCGAAGTCGGTGATCTTCACGCGGCCGTCGGGAAGCATCAACAGGTTTCCGGGCTTGACGTCGCGGTGCACCAGGCCTTGCACGTGTGCAGCGGCAAGTGCCTTGGCTGTCTGCGAAATGATCGACAGGGTGCGGTCGGGCGAGAGCACTCGTTCGCGCTCGATGATGGTGGACAGCGGCTGGCCGGGCACCAGTTCCATGACCAGGTAGGCGGATCCTTCTTCCTCGCCGTAGTCAAAGACGCTGGCGATGCCATTGTGGTTCAGCAGGGCGGTGTGGCGGGCCTCGACCCGGAAACGCTGGAGGAAGCCGGGATCGCCGGTGTATTCCTCCTTCAGGATCTTGATCGCCACCAGGCGGCCAAGGACCTGATCCCTGGCCCTCCACACCTCACCCATGCCACCAATGGCAATACGGTCGGTCAGCTTGTATCGACCGCCCAGGGTGATACCGGAAATTGGCCTCACTGGTTGAACACCGCCTCTAGAATCTTCTTCAGGTTGGGACTGGTCAACGAGGAACCAGTCTTGAAATCAATCTTTTCAAACACAATCGTCACGGCAACCTGGGGGTCGTCCGCCGGGGCGAACCCGGTGATCCAGGAGTTCACCTTGTTGTCCTTGAGCACCGAGGTGCCGGTCTTCGCGGCAATGTCCAGACCCGGTACCTGCGCCCGGACAGCGGTGCCCTTCTTGACGGGGCCGCGCATCATGTCGGTCACCTGGTCGGCGATCTCCTTGCTGGTCGCGGTGCTGAATTCCTTGGGCTCGTTTTCCGCCAGCACCCGCAGGTCCGGGGCGATGACCTGCTTGACCAGGTTCGGCTGCATGATCACCCCGTCGTTTGCAATGCCCATGGCAGCCATGTTCATTTGCATTGCCGTGGCCTTCACATCGAATTCGCCGATGACCGACTGGCCAAGCTGCGCCGCGTTCAAGTCGGCA
Organism: Paeniglutamicibacter sp. ORCA_105; assembly: GCF_045798545.1. NCBI lineage: Bacteria > Bacillati > Actinomycetota > Actinomycetes > Micrococcales > Micrococcaceae > Paeniglutamicibacter > Paeniglutamicibacter sp. ORCA_105. Next base: position 4,318 of record NZ_JBIXLM010000026.1, read on the forward strand.
GGGAAAACGCTGGGGACCACGCGCATGGGGATCTCCAGCTGTTGGCCGAAACCAAAGCGCTCGGTGACATCCTCAAAGGGCTCCCTTCCCAGTTCCTCGCTGATGCCGACGAACGGGGTGTTGCAACTTTGCGCCACGATGTCGGCGAAGGTCGCCTCCGGAATCGCCGCGCAATTGCCGCCGAAGAAGTTGCCCAGGGGCGTTCTTGTTCCTGGGAGGGTCACGCTCGAGGGGTTCTTCAGGACCGTGTCTGCCTTGTACTCCCCCGATTCCAGGGCTGCGACCATGTCGAAGATCTTGAAAGTGGATCCCGGGGCCGTGAGGTTCCCGATGGCCGGGTTGCGGTACGGGCTCAGGCCCGGAACCGTCAGAAGTTCCTTCATGTTCGCGGCGGCCTGGCCGGAGCTGTGCACCGCCAGCTTGTTGGTGTCATAACTGGGCTTGGACGCCATGGCCAGAATGTTCCCGGTCTTGGGCTCCGACACAATGATGGTTCCGAGGGTTCCATCGGGGATCAGGTCGTAGACGAACTCCTGCAGCTCTCCGTCGATGGTGAGCTCGACCGAGGCGCCCTCGGTTGCCTTGCCCGAGAAGAGGTTGATCATGCGGTCAAAGAACTGGTCCTGGCTTTGGCCGGTCAATTCCTCGTTCATCACCGATTCGAGTTGCGTTGAACCGTTGGCCAGCGAATAGAAGCCGGTCAGGTGGGAATAAAGTTCCGGATCGGTGTAGACGCGCTGGTACTTGAACTGCCCTTCGGAGGGTTCGGACTCGGCAATGGGCTTGCCGTCAACCAGGATGGCGCCGCGCGGAAGGTCGAATTCACGGAAGAGCTGGCGCTTGTTCAGCGCATTGTCGTTGAGGTCCTCCGATGCCAGGAACTGGACGTAGCTCAGCGCACCGAGGCACAGCACGAACAGCAGCATGACGGCGATCCAGGTGTTGCGGATGGCTTGGTTCATCGCTGGGACTCCTTTCGCGGCCAGAGCAGGCCCGGGGAACGACGCGGCGCCTTGGTGGCCACCTCTGCCGTGGCCGAGACCCCGGAAAGCATGGGGCGGCGGGAATTATGCGAAATCAACAACAGCAAAGCGACAATGATCCAGTTCGAGAGCAGGGACGAGCCGCCGGCAGCCATGAACGGCGTGGTGAGCCCCGTGAGCGGGATCAGGCGCGTGACTCCGCCAATGACCACGAAGCACTGCAACCCGATGGTGAAGGAAAGCCCCGTGGCCAGCAGCTTGCCGAAGGTGTCTCGCGATCCTAGGGCAGCACGCATGCCGCGGCTCACCAGGATCAGGTAGAGCAGGACGATGGCGGTCAGGCCGATGAGTCCAAGTTCTTCGCCCAGCGAGGCGACGATCATGTCGCTGTTGGCCAGGGGAACCATATAGGGGGTGCCGTTGCCCAGGCCGGTGCCCATCAGCCCGCCGTTCGCGAGGCCAAAGAGGCCCTCGACAATCTGCCGGCTGCCGCCGCTGGCGTGGTAGATGTCGGGATCGAAGGCGTTGAGCCAGCCGTCGATGCGCCGGGTCACGTGACTCATGGTCAGGTAGGCAAATGTGCCGCCGCCGACCAACATCATTGTTCCGATGACGATCCAGCTCACGCGGGCGGTGGCGACGTAAATCATCACCATGAAAAGGCCGAAGAAGAGTATGGAGGAGCCGAGGTCGCGTTGGACGACCAACACCCCGATGCTCACCAGCCACGCCACGACCATGGGGCCGAGGTCCCGAGACCGGGGCAACTGCAGTGGCCCGATTTTTCGCCCTGCCAGAAGGATCAGTTCCCGGTTCGAGGACAAATAGCCGGCGAAGAATATGGCCAGCGTGATCTTGGCCAGTTCGCCGGGCTGGAAGGACAGGCCGAAGAAATGCACCCAGATCCGGGCGCCGTTAAGCACCACGCCGACCCCTGGGATCAAGGGCAGCAACAACAACAGGACTGAGATCGCCAAGGCGATGTAGGTGAAGCGACGCAGCACCCGGTGGTCGCGGATGGCCCACAAGGTCACACAGGCCACGGCCATCGCCACCCCGGTCCAGAGGATCTGGCGGAATGCCTGGTCATCGTTGCGGGCCAGGTCGATGCGGTGGATCATGGCCAGGCCAATGCCATTGAGGGCAACAGTCACAGGAAGTATTACCGGATCGGCATATTTTGCCCAGATGCGCAGGAACACGTGGAAAACCATGGCAAGCCCGACGAGGACCAGGCCCTGAGAGATGAATTCCTGGCTAAGCCCGGCATCACTGTTGATGCCCACCATATAGTAGGCGCCCATGGCTACACCGAGGGCCAGCAGCAGCAGCAGCAATTCCATGTTGCGCCGGGGGACGGGCGCGGTTTCCAGCTCGCTCACGGTCTGATCTCCTGGCAGTAAGGGGGCAGGATCGGAAGGGTGCCGGCCTCACCCGGGTTTTCCGGAACGACCACCGGGCAGCGTTGCTTGGCTGTCACCAGCAGCTCCCCGACAATTGTCTGGGCATGTGCCAGGTCCCGTGCCGGGAGTGCCGAATCAATGCGCTGTTGCGTGTACTCGGGAAGGGAATCAAGGGGAATCTCGGTAACCGTGTCAACATGCGAGAGTTTCAGTGGACCCAGGTCCTGTGAAACGCCCTTGAAGATTGCCACGCGCCCATCCTGGTTGCCCACGAAATACTGTGTCTGCGTCCACAGGTACCCCCAGACGCATACCGCGGCCAGGATCAAGGCCATGAGTGCCAGGAACGTGGGCACAAGCCAGCGTCGGGGCCTGCGGTCCAGCGCCGCGAAATCCTCTTGTTCGGCGGACGCCTGGCCGGCGGGAGTCTTGTGTGTGAGGATGGCCGCTGCACGTTTTTCGCCCGAGCGCTGCGTGACGACGGGGATCTTGCCGGTTTGTGTGGCCAGCTCGGCCGCGCCAACCAAGAGGTGGGGGCGCTTGGCCATTTCGTGGCGGATCAGTGCCGCACTGGCTTCCAGGTCGCCCTCGGCAGCGATGTTCAGCTGCCCGGTGTCCGGGGCCGGATCGTCGGCCAGGGCAATGTCCGTGGCGGGCACTGGCTCTTCGTCGCCGCTGTCCTCGACGACCTCGAAGACCACGATGGTCACGTTGTCGGGCGACCCGTGGGCAAGCGTCGTTTCAACGAGATCCTCGACGGTTTCGTCGAGGGAAGCGGTGCCGCGCATGATGCGTTCGGTGATGGAATCGGGCACGACGGCGTTCAAGCCGTCCGAGCACAGCATCCAGCGCTCCCCTGCCTCGACCGGGTACTGGCTGACATCGAGTTCCGGACTGGCATCCGAATCGCCCAGGACCCGAAGCAGCACGTTCTTGTGGGGGTGCAGTTCGGCTTCCTCGGGCCGCAGGCGGCCCTCGTCGACCAGGCGCTGGACGAACGTATGGTCGTGGCTGATCTGCTCGAAGACCCCGTTCTTCAGACGGTATGCCCGCGAGTCGCCGATGTGCGCGAATTGCAGTACGTCGCCGGTCAGTAGCATGGCAGTGACCGTCGTGCCCATTCCCGACAGCTTGGGGTTGGCGTTCACGAGTTCGTTCAGGACCAGATTTGCCGCCTGGATTTCATCGGGCAGCACCGTTTCGGCATCGGGGGTCTCCGGGACATCCAGGTGGACGAGGTCCAGGACGGTGGATGCACTGGCGACGTCGCCGCCCACGTGTCCGCCCATGCCGTCGGCAACCACGGCCAGGTAGCGTCCCACATAGGCGGAGTCGTCATTCTTTGACCGCACCTTGCCAACATCGCTTCGTGCCGCAAATTTCAGCATCAACGCCATGTCTAGGGCCTCAACTCCATGACCGTCTTGCCGATCCGGATCTTCTGGCCAAGTTCAACCGGCTGGGCACGGGTGAGCTGGGCCTCGCCCAGGAACGTTCCGTTGGTCGAACCCAAATCTTCGATGAACCACCGGGTCCCCTGGGGGAACAGGCGTGCGTGGCGGCCGGAGGCATAGTCGTCTTCCAGCACGATGGTTGCTTCTTGGGCGCGACCCAGCAGGATCGGGCTGGCCGTGAGCTGGTGTTCAAGGCCCGTAAGCGGTCCCTCGAGGATGGACAAGGTCTTGGCCTGTTGCTTGGCAGGGACCTCCGGTGGCGGTGCCAACGAGGGGTTCTTGCGGATCTGCCGGGACGACGGGCTGCCGACGCCTGCCCTTCCGCCAATGGCAAGGTCGCGACGAAGCGCGCCGACGATGCTCAAGACAAGCAGCCAGAGCAATATGAGAAATCCGAGCCGCAGCACGGTGAACACTAGGTCGTTCACGCACGGTCTCCTTGAGATTGGGGGAGGAGTCTGAAGATGATGCGTGTTTGTCCCATGGCGATGTTGGAGCCGTCGTGGAGCTCGGTTTCACCAACGATCTTCTGTCCGTTGACGAAGCTACCGTTGGTGGAGCCCAGGTCAACCGCCCACGTCGCGGCGCCACGCTGCTCGATCTTCAGGTGCCGGCGGGAAACTCCGGGATCCTCAATGGGGATGTCGGTCTCCGCGGAACGGCCCAATACGATGTTGGGATGGTTCAAGGCGTATCGTTGGCCGGCAATGTCAAGCACCGGCTGCGTCTTGGGTACCCCACGCGGTGGAGAGGCGGGGGCCGGAGGTGCGGCGGGGGAGTTGCGCACCTCGGCGGAGGAATCTTCGGAAAAGACCGAATCGATCTCAAAGTCTCCGGGCTTGAGCTCGCTGTCTTTGCGAAAGTTGACCTCGACGGCGCCCTGCAGGGTGTACCCCTGGCTCTTGGCGTGATCCAGGGCTGTCGTGCAGAGTTCCCTGGCCAACGGCGCGCCCCATTCCCGTGCCCTTGCAAAATCGTCGTCAGAGAGGCGAATGGTGAAGAGGTTCGGCACCAGGGTGCGGGCCTGTGAAATGGTCAGCGACTTCGCATCCATCTGGTTGCGCATACGTGAAGCGATTTCCACGGGCTTGACCTCGGAACTGCCGGAGCCGCGGAAGACGCTGGTGACAAGCTTTTCAAGTCCGCGCTCAACATTGTCGATGAGGCCCATCGCTTCGCTCCCTTCCTGGTTCTAACTCGTGTCGTGGCACGGTTATTGGCATTGCGTCGCAGGGCCTTGATGCCTTGCGCCTTGTTCGATACTACTTGGCTTGAAAATCATCTGGGGCGAAATGTGTTGAAAGCTGCCCTCTGTTCCCCAACGAACGACCGGTGCCATTGGTTGCCCGAGCGTGGCTCTGATCACAAAGGCACCCTCGATTAGTCGTTCAGGGCAACCTGTGTATATGATTGATCTCGCTGTTGAAGTCAATGACTGAAACGCAGTGAATATGCGCGAATGGCGGAATTGGTAGACGCGCTGGCTTCAGGTGCCAGTGCTCGCAAGGGCGTGGGGGTTCAAGTCCCCCTTCGCGCACATATAGAAACACCCCCCGGTCTGAGGACCGGGGGGTGTTTTGTTTCTGGTTGGTGCCCAGTAGGCAGGCAGTGTGGACACCGTTGTCGGCCAATTAGCCGACCATGGCTAGCGCTGTGGCGGCTCCCGTCCGCCGCGCGGACGCGGATACCGCACGAAGGGTCCAATCTTCCTGTCCTTTGTGATTTGGGGTGGCCCGGCTCCTCGGGTCCGCAACCATTTGTCCGCACCAGGCGGCGGACGGGGGAACTACTTGGAGCCGTTTTTCGCTATGGCCTCGGCCTTGGTGGCGTCCTCCGCCAGGGTCGGATCCGGCTTGCCTTCCCCGGACTGCAGGGCCGCATCAATCAGCGGCGAAGCAAACAGCAGGGGATAGGTCATTCCTGCAATGGCTGCACCTATCAGCGGTGCGGCGATGAACAGCCATACCTGCCCCAGTGCGTCCGGTCCCGCAAACCACGCCACACCCAGGGAACGTGCCGGGTTCACGGAGGTGTTGGTGATCGGGATGGACACCAGGTGGATCAGCGTCAGGGTGAGGCCAATGGAAATGCCGGCAAAACCCCGGGGCGCCCGCTCATCGGTGGACCCGAGGATGACATAGAGGAACACGGCGGTCAGGATGATTTCCGCCAGCAACGCCGCAAGCATGCTGTAACCGTCGGGCGAGCGGTCGGCATAGCCGTTGGTGGCGAAGCCGGAGGAGACTGGATCAAATCCGTGTTTACCGCTGGCGATGGCAAAGAGGGCCAGGCCGGCCACCGACGCACCGAGAACCTGGGTGACCATGTATGCGGGGACCGCTTTCCACTCGACACGACCCGCCAATGCGGCGCCCAATGTCACTGCCGGGTTGAAATGACCACCGGAGATATGGCCGACCGCATAGACCATGGCCAGAACGGTCAGGCCGAAGGCCAACGCCACCCCGAGGAACCCGATTCCCATGTTGATGGTGTTCGATGCGACGACCTTGGCTGAGAATATGGCAGCGCCGCAGCCTCCGAATACAAGTACGCCGGTGCCGAGAAACTCGGCGGCCAAACGCGATGACATGGGATGGGACATATCGGGCTCCAAACGTGAAAACGCACGGCCATGACACGTACACGGTATTCCGCAAGTCGCGGCGACGTCACTACCCGCTGCGAAAACTCATCACGCGAAAGGGGAAATTCATCTGGATTCCATGGTTTTGCCGTTCGTCGGTCCGGCGTCGATGTGAGGTAACTACCGGCGATTCTTGGCGAGGAGCCCCATATCGGTGCATAGACTGGGAGAAGATCGGGCGTTTCCGCCGGTAATGAAGCATGTAGGACAGGAGCAGTCGGAAGTATGGCGTCCCAGACACCGCACCAAAACGTTTCGTTTCCCTCCGAGGGACAGCGTGCACACGGATATCTCGCGTTGCCCGAAGCCGGCAAGGGCCCGGGCGTTATCGTCATCCAGGAATGGTGGGGATTGACTGACCACATCCGGGACGTGGCCGACCGCTTGGCCGCCGAGGGTTTCGTCGCCCTTGCGCCGGATCTCTTCGGCGGATCGGTCGCCCACGACGGGGCAGAGGCCGCGGAAATGATGTCGAAGCTGCCCGAGGAAGTCGGTGCGAAGCTGCTGGCGGGCGCCGTCGACTACCTGCTTGGCCTCGAAGCCGTCACCAGTTTGACCGCGGGAACCATCGGATTCTGCATGGGCGGCGGTTTTGTGCTGGCCCTTGCCGCCCAGCAAGGGAAGAAAATCTCCGCCGCCGTCCCCTTCTATGGCGTCGGACAGGGTGTTCCACAGAGCTATGCAGGGGTGCGTGCCCAGGTCCAGGGGCACTACGCCAATGAGGACTCGTCCTACCCGGTGGCGAAGGCGCATGCCCAGGAAGCCCAGATCCGCGAGGAATCCGGTGCCGAGGTCGTGTTCCACTACTACGATGCCCCGCATGCCTTCCACAACGATGCAAACCCTTCGGGCAACTACCGGCCCGAGGCCGCGCGCCTGGCATGGGACCGGTCAGTGGACTTCCTCCGGCAGAATATTTCCTAGCCAATTTTTCCCAACCAACCCCGGCCGCCGCAGGTGGCCACACCAAAAGGAGCGTCAGAACATGGCAGAAACCATCATCGTCGGTGTTGACGGCAGCGAGACCGCACAGCGGGCAGCCGAACGCGCGGCGCGCATCGCCACCAGCATGGATGCGGAACTCGTCGTGGTGACGGCCCACACCTCGGACAACACCGAAGTCGTGAAGATCGGCACCGACACCTGGATCCTTGACGACGCGGAGCAGGCAGGGAAGGTCGCGGAACAGTGCGCTGCCGGCCTGCGCATCTCCGAGCCAACCGCGAAGATCACCGCAAGCGCGGCTCACGGAAAGCCGCAGGAAGTGCTGGTTGCCGAGGCCGAACGCCTCGACGCCACGCTGATCGTGGTCGGCAACGTCGGCATGAAGGGCCTGGGCCGCGTCCTTGGCTCCGTGGCCACCTCCGTGGCACACGCAGCCCCGTGCGATGTCTACATCGTCAAGACGGTCAAGTAGTCACCGCACGATAGTGAATCGTGGTTAGCTGCGGTCGCCCTTGGCGGCCGCAGCATCACGGACACGCTTTTCCTCGGCGCGCACCGCGGCGAGCGAGGCACGCTCTTCCTGCAGCCACTCCGGACGATCGGCCAGCAACGCCTCGATTTCCTTGGTGGTCAGGGCCTCGGTGATTTCCGCGCGTGCAAGGCCGGAAATCGAGACATTCAACTTGTGCGCCACGACCGGGCGCGGATGCGGGCCGTTGGCCCGCAATTCCTCAAGCCATGCGGGCGGGCTGGCCAGCAATTCGTCGAGCTCGGCCCGGGAAACCAGACCCTCCTGGAACTCGGCCGGAGCTGCGGGCAGGTAGATGCCCAATTTCTTTGCGGCAGTCGCCGGCTTCATGTTCTGTGGGGTTTTCTCGCTCATGTGAACAAGCGTACCGGTACGCTGGGGTAGTGACAGGACTAAAAATCGCCTATGTACCGGGTGTCACGCCCGGCAAATGGCTGAGCCGGTGGAACGAACGCTATCCACAAAACCCCTTGCTTGCCCTGCGCTACGACGGCGAGGAGATCTTGGCGCGCCTGCAGAACGGCGAATCGGACATCGTCTTCGTCCGCTTTGCCGCAGGCTCCTCGCCCAAGACCCCCGCGATCCACGTGATACCGCTCTATGAGGAGCAACAGGTCGTCTGTGCTCCAAAGGACCACGACATCGAGCTGCATGAGGATGTGGTGCCCCTCGCCGAGATCCAAAACGAGAACTTCCTGGACCTTGCCGACTACCCGGAATCCGTCGGCGGGACGGCCATGGCCATGGAGGTGTGCTCCTCCGGGGCGGGCCTGCTGGTGCTGCCCCTGGGCGTGGCGCGACTGCACAGCCGCAAGGACGTCGTGCACAAGGAGTTGTCGGGAGTCCCGGAGACCGTCATCGGCATCGCCTGGCTGGCACCGGAGGGCGACAACCCCGCCGACCCGGTGATCGAGGAATTCATCGGGGTGGTGCGCGGCCGCGGGGAAAATTCCTCACGGCAGGCATCGGTGGCACAGAAGCAGCAAGAGCAAGCCGCAGAGGCGCGCAAGAAGCGGCAGGCCGCGGACTCCGAGGCTGCCAAGAACGCGAAAAGCGCCAAGAACGCCCAGAAGAAGTCGGGCGCACGCGCGGGTCGCCCGGGTGCCAAGCGCGGGTCGAAGCCTGCCTCCCGGGGGCGCAAGCGCTGATCCGGCGCCCCGTCCCGCAACCGCCCGTGCTGGCTTAAACACGGTCTCACCTGCGCGCCAACGGGGCGGTGCCGGGGCAAACATGAGACGCTGGTTTAGAGACGCCAATCACAAGGGAGTGCACATGGATTTCGGGACCTACGAGACATTGCTCGTCGAGCAGCGCGGCAATGCCCTGCTCGTGACCATCAACCAGCCGGCCTCGATGAATGCGCTGGCCGCCGCCGTGGTCGAGGACCTGCATGCGCTGACCGGGGTACTGGCCGGCATCGGCACCGACGCCCGCTGGCAGGTGCGCGGTGTTGTCATCACCGGTGCCGGGGAGAAGTCCTTCGTGGCCGGTGCCAACATCGTGGAGATGAACGCCATGGACCCCGAGGCCGCCTTGGCCTACGGGCGGCGCATGCACGAGGTTACCCTGCGCCTGGAGGCGCTGCCGGTACCCGTGATCGCCGCCGTCAACGGCTTCGCCCTGGGCGGTGGCTGCGAGCTGGCCATGGCCTGCGATTTCCTCTACGCCTCGGCGAACGCCAGCTTCGGCCAGCCGGAGGTCAACCTCGGATTGGTTCCGGGCTTCGGCGGATCCGTGCGCCTGCAGCAACGCGTGGGCATCGGCATGGCCCGCGAACTGATCTACACCGGCCGCCGCATCAAGGCCGCCGAGGCACTGCGCATCGGGCTGGTGAACCGGGTGCTTGAGGACAACGCGGCGCTGCTCGCCGCCGCCGAGGAAACCATCGCGGAAATCGCCGGCAAGGCCCCGACCGCGGTGGCCAACGTGAAGAACGCGCTCAACGAGATTGCCGGGCTGAACGTGGTCGACGGGCTCGAGGCCGAGGCCCGCTCCTTCGTCAAGGCCTTCGAGACCGAGGACTCGGTGGTGGGACGCGCCGCCTTCGTGGCGAAGTCGGCCCCCGAGTTCCCGGGCCGCTAGTGCCTCCCGCGGCACAACCCGTGCTGCACGTCTACGGGCGGCACGCCAGCCAGTACGCGGAATTGTGGTTGCCGGGGACCCGGCTGCACGACGTGGTTGCCGTCATCGTGCACGGAGGCTTCTGGCGACAGGCCTATGGCGCCGAACTCGGCCGCCCGCTGGCGGCAGACCTGGCCGCCCGCGGCATCGTGGCATGGAACCTTGAATACCGCCGCATGGCCGGGGGAGACGGCGGCTATCCGGAGACCTTCTTGGACGTCGCCGCCGGCATCGACGCGCTGGGTGCAGCGCTGGCCCAGGCGGGCATCGAGGACGGCCCCCGGATCGGCATCGGGCATTCGGCCGGCGGGCACCTGGCTCTCTGGGCCGCGGGCCGCTCGCTGCTGCCCGCCGGTGCTCCCGGCGCGCTGCCGGAGGGCAGCAGGTCCCTGGACGGGGTGGTGTCGCAGGCAGGGGTGCTTGACCTGGGCCTGGCCCATCGGCTGTCCCTGGGCAACGACGCGGCGGGCGAGCTGATGGGCTGTTCCCCGGAATCCGGCGCAGAGGCCTGGCTGGCTGCCGATCCCGCCGCCCGCGACTTGCCCGCGGTGCCGCTGGTGATGCTGCACGGCCGGGCGGACGCCGACGTGCCGGTGGAACTGGCCCGCTCCTTCGCCTCCCGGGCCCTGGCTGCCGGGGCGCGCGTCGACTACCGGGAGTACGACGGGGACCACTACGGGCTGATCTCCCCGGGCGACCCCGCCTGGGAGGCCACCGTGGAGGCCCTGCTGGAAGTCGGCGGCGGCGCTGCGCGGGGCGAGGAGCCTCACAAACTGCCTCCCCACCGGCTACCGACCGGTATATTGAAGTCGTCACCCCCGGAAAAACGATGAGGAGCCCGATGTGCTGACGGTCATAGGCGAGGCCCTGGTCGATGTGCTTTCCGGCGGCATCAGCGCGCCACGGACCTTCGTCGGCGGCAGCCCGCTGAACGTCGCGGTGGGCCTGGCCAAGCTGGGGCACCCCGTGACATTCATTGGACGCTGGGGGGACGACGAATACGGCGCGAAGATCCAGCACGCGCTGGAATCGAACGACGTGCGCCACATCTGCGGACCCGACGACCACCCGACCTCCACCGCGCGTGGCATCCTGGATCCCGTGGGCGCCGCCAGCTACACCTTTGACGTGCACTGGGACCTGCCGGAGCTGCCCGCGGACACCCCGGCGCTGGCCGACGCCCGGTTGGTTCACACCGGTTCGCTGGCCACGCTCGTGGAACCGGGCGCGGGCAAGGTGCTGCGCCTCATCGAGGCGGCCCGCCCGCACGCCACGATCACCTACGACCCCAACATCCGGCCTTCGCTGATCACCGACCACCGCCAGGCCGTCGCGAACGTCGAACGCTTCGTGGCGCTTGCCGACGTGGTGCGGGCCTCGGACTCCGACCTGGAATGGCTCTACCCGCACCGCAGCGTCGAGGAGACAGCGGCGGCCTGGCTGGCCTCCGGACCGGCAATGATCGTGGCCACTTACGGTTCGGCGGGCCCGTGGGGCCTGGTCGAGGCCGGCACCGCAAGCGCCAAGGCACCGGTTGTCGATGTCGCCGACACCGTGGGCGCCGGGGATTCGTTCATCTCGGCAATGATTTCAGCCCTTGAGGTCCGCGGGCTGCTGGGCAGCGCGCGGCGCGAGGCCCTGCACCAGCTGGACACCGCCACACTCACCGAGATCCTTGACTACGCGGCCAGGGCCGCAGCCATCACCGTCTCGCGGCCCGGCGCCAACCCGCCGACCCGGAACGAAATCCACTAGCAGGGCGCAGCGGGCATGGATGTGCGGTTGGTCGCCAGCGACCTGGACGGAACCATTATTCGCGCGGACGGGACGATTTCCCCGCGCACCATCGAGGCCTTCAAGCACGCCCGCGAGTCGGGCATGCACATCGTGTTCGTCACCGGACGGCCCGTGCGCTGGCTCGAACCGGTCCGCGCGGCATTCGGCCACCTGGGCACCGTGATCTGCTCCAACGGGGCGGTGCTCTACGACCTGGAGACCGAGCGGCTGCTGAGCGCCGAAACCATCGAGCCCGAGTCGCTCATCGAGGTCCGGCGGGTCATCCTGCACGCCGAACCAAGCGCCACCTTCGCCGCGGAAACCACCCGCGGCCTGCACCTGGGATCCGGCTTTGCCGACAGCGCCGAGACCTCCCGGCTTGAAACCTTTGACGCCCTCGACCTGCTCTCGGAGGCGTTGCGCGAGGAGGGAGTGGTGAAGTTCCTGGCCAAGTCCCGCACCCGGAACGCCGACGACTTCATGGCAGCCGTCGCCGCGGACCTTGACCACCTGGTCTCGGTGACCCACTCCGCGTTCGATGTCTCGCTGCTGGAAATGGCGCACGTGGATGTCAACAAGTCGGTGGCGCTGGCCGCATACGCCGCGGACCTGGGGATCGACCCGGGGGAAGTCGTCGCGTTCGGGGACATGCCCAACGACCTGCAGATGCTGGCCTGGGCCGGCCACGGGTACGCGATGGCCTCCGGGCACGCATCGGCGCTGGACGCAGCCGCCTACCGGGCGCCGGGGGTCGAGGACGACGGGGTTGCCTGCATCCTGGAGGGCATCCTTGCGCGCAACGGCCACGTACCGGAACAGGGCTAGCAAACGGGGGCCCCGGGCCCGGCCGCTGCCAGGCGGCGGCGAACACCTCGATCCGAACCGATGAAGGGAACGCGATGGGCACCGCACGGGTCGGCACCGCACCCTACCTGCTGAACACCGCCGGCTCCGCGCTGGCCGGCTCCCCGCTGGCATTTTCCCACCGCGGATTCGCACCCGACGGGGCGGAAAACACGCTGAAGGCCTTCGCCGCGGCGCACGACCTGGGGTTCGGCTACCTGGAAACCGACGTCCGCGCCACCAGGGACGGGGTGCTGGTGGTGTTCCACGACGAGGACCTGGCCCGGCTTGCCGGGGAGAAGCGCAAGGTGGCCGACTGCACCATGGCCGAACTTTCCGGCCTGCGGATTGCCGGCGAACCCATTCCCACCTTCGACCAGCTGCTCCGGGCGTTCCCGCAGGCGCACTTCAACGTCGATGTGAAGGATGCCGCCTCCGCCGCGCTACTGGCCGATGCCATTGCCGGCCACGACGCGCACTCGAGGGTGCTGGTCGCCTCCTTCGGCGGGCGGCGCCGGCGCAAAGTCCAGCACCTGCTGGCCGGCGAGGGACGCCCGGGACCCGCTGTCGCCGCCAGCCCGGGCGTGATGGGGACCGCGGCGGCCGTGCTGTTGGCCAAGCTTGGTCCGCTGCGGCTGCCGCGTGCGGCGTTCCGGGGGCTGGCGGCCCTGCAGGTCCCCGAACGTCGCGGACCCATCCGGGTGGTGACGCCGAGGTTCATCTCCAAGGCCCACGCCGCCGGGCTGCAGGTCCATGTGTGGGTCGTCAACGAGGAATCGGACATGCACCGGCTGCTGGAGATGGGTGTCGACGGGCTCATGAGCGATCGCGCCGACATCCTGGCCCGGGTCATGGCCGAACGCGGCTGCTGGCCGCAAAACGGGCAGGCCGGCTGAACGCGCACTGCGCGCCGGCGGGGGACTCAGGTGGTGGCGGTCGCCAGGGACGCCAGTGGCTCGAGCACCTTTGGCGCCCAGCGGCGCAGCTGCGGCTCGTCGGCGTCGGCCAGCAGTTGCAGCCAGGTTTCGTGGGTGTGCAACGGGGAAATCCGCAGGGCTGGGGCCACCAGCTCGTAGAGCTCGTCGGGGGACCCGTAGTCGTCCCACGCGGAAAGGTACGCGCCGATGGCCGCGAGGATCCTCGGGTCGTCGGCCGTGGCACGGAAGTCGATGCGCATCCGCTCAAGGGGCCGGGCCAGCGAGGCAAAGGGGTGCGCCCAGTGTGCGTCGCCCAGGTTCAGGATCCGCGGTGCGCTCTTGTCGTCGGTGGGCGCAAAGACCCGGCGGCGGTCGAAGGAACCGTGCTCCAGGCTCAAGGGGATCGGTCCTGCGATCAGCTGCGCGCAGGCCATTTCGATGTCCTTGAGGGCCGCGAAGGCGTGGTCGGCGTCGCGGGCGGGAATGCCCAGCGGGTGATCGGCGGGAAGCGACGCATGCAGGGTGAGCGCGTTGTTGAACTCCTCGGGAATCCACGCCGGATCCTGGATCTGCAGGCCCGCGTCGAAGAGTGCCTCCTCGGAATCGACAACCTCGCGCTGCAGCGCGCCCAGGGCACCGAGCGCACGTACCCAGAGCTCGGGGGTGGTGGCCAGCCCGTCGAGAGTTGCACCGTAGTCGGGGGAGAGCATCCAGCCGCGTTCCGGGTCGATCGCCAGGGGCATGACCAGCCGGTCCGGGACCAGGGTGGCTGCAGCGGCGGTGACCGGCGGCTCAAAAAGCTGCCCGGGGGCCACCGCTTTGAAGAAAAGTATTCCGGAGTCGGTGGGAACGCGCAGGTGCTTGGCGCGGAACGACGAAGTTGCTTCCTGAAGTGCTCCTATGCGCTTGAGGGAATATGCCTCACAGGCCATGTCCACCCAGGCGAGCACCTCGGTGCGCCATTCGCCATCCGTCCAATTCTTAATCCACTGAGCCACGCCCACTATCCTAGCCAGTGAATCGTCGGCTTTCCTGTGAGGCCGAGGCAGCTGGCCAATGCTGGCCCGCCGAACCAGTCCCCCTAGCCCTTGGCGGATCCCGCCATGAGGCCGCGGACGAAGTAGCGCTGCAGGGCGAAGAACACCGTCAGCGGCACGATGATCGCCAGGAACGCCCCGGCGGTGAGCAGGTGCCAATCCTGCCCGCGGGTCCCGGTGATCTCCGCCAGCAACTTGGTGATCGGTGCGACCGGGCCGTCCGCGAAGATCAACGCGACCAGCAGGTCGTTCCAGACCCAAAGGAACTGGAAGATCGAGTATGCGGCGATGGCCGGGGCGGTCAGCGGCAGCACGATCCGGAAGAAGATCTGCCCGTGGCTGGCCCCGTCCACCCGGGCCGCCTCGATGATCTCGTTGGGGATCTCGGCAATGAAGTTGTGCAGCAGGAAGATCGCCAGCGGCAGCCCGAAGATCGTGTGCGCGATCCACACCTGCGCGTAGCCGGCCTGGCCGAACGCCCCGATGACCGGGTAACCGAAGAGCTCCCCGGCGGCGAACAGCCGCAGCAGCGGCACCAGCGCCATCTGGATCGGTACGATCTGCAGCGCGAAGACCAGGATGAAGAGCAGGTCCCTGCCGGGGAAGCGCATCCAGGCAAAGGCATAGGCGGCCATGGTGGCCAGCAGCAGCGGGATCACCGTGGCCGGCAGGGTGATCGCGATGGAGTTGATGAACGACCCGGCCATGGTCAGTTGTGAGTTGCCGGCCTGCAGGACGTCGGTGTAGTTCTGGGTGGTGAAACCCGGGTTTTCAAAGATCGTCCACCAACCGGTGGTGCGCACCAGCTGCGCCGGCCGGAAGGAGGACACCAGCAGGCCGATGGTAGGGATGGTCCACAGCGCGGCAATCACCAGCGCCGCGAGCGTGGCCCATTTATTGGTCAGCCGGGACTTCGCCAGCGAGGCGGTCCGGAGGCGCCGGGAAGACCCGTTGGCCGTTTCGGGGGTCAAGGGCGTGGCCTTGGCAAGCGTGGACATCAGCGCAGCTCCCTTTGCATCTTGATCTGCCGGGCATTGTAGATGACGATGGGCAGCACCATCACGAAGAGGATGACGGCGAACGCCGCGGAGCGACCGGCCTCGAAATTGCGGAACTGGGTGTACATCTCGTTCGCGATCACCGAGGTGTCGTTTGCGCCGGCAGTCATGGTCCGCACGATGTCAAAGACCTTCAGCGAGGCGATCGAGATCGTGGTCAGCACGACCACCAGCGTGGAGCGGATGCCTGGCAGCGTGACGTTGGCGAAGCGCTGCCACGCACTGGCCCCGTCGATCTCGGCGGCCTCCAGCTGCTCGATGGGCACCCCCTTGATCGCCGCGGAGAGAAGCACCATGGCGAAGCCGGTCTGCACCCAGATCAGCACGACGATCAGTGCCACGGTGTTCAATGGCTCGTTTTGCAGGAACCGGACCGGTTCCCCGCCTGCCCAGACGATCAGCTGGTTCAGCAGCCCGATCTGTTCGGCGTCGGCGGGCCGATCGGTGTAAACAAAGCGCCAGATGATCGAGGCACCGACGAAGGAGATGGCCATCGGCATGAACACCAGGACCTTAAAGAACTTCTCGCCGCGGGACTTGTCGATGAACACCGCGTAGGCCAGTCCGGCGATGGTGGAGACCGCCGGGGCGATCAACACCCACAGCACGGTGTTCAGCACCGTGCGGACGCCCGACGGCTGGGTAAAGATCCAGGCGAAGTTCTCCAGCCCCACGAATTCGGTGCCGCGTGAATTCATGAACGAGGCGATGGTTGTCTGGATGGTCGGAATGACCAACCCGGCAGCCAGCAGGATCAGCGCGGGGGAGAGGAACCCCACGAGTGCGAAGACGTACCCGGCCCCGTGCCGTGAGCGAAGGTCAAGCCAGAACAGCAGCAGGCCCAGGAAGCCGGCGGCGATGATGGCCCAGGTGTAGGAATCCAGGATCGCGACCATTGCCAGCGGGAACACCACGCAGGCAGCCGCGCGGATGATGGTGTATTTGCGCCCGCGTCGCGGCGCCAGCTCGATGAGGAAGAGCAGTAGCACCACCACGGCCAGGAACACCCCGATGACGATGGGGATCTGCGCCAGTGTGGGCAGGGTGCTGAGCCATAACAGGAACATTGTCATGATCCGGTTGCGCCTTTCGGAAAAGTTCCGGTGCCGGGTCCGCCGCACCGGGCGGCGGACCCGGCCAGGGAAGCGGGGCGGAAACGCTTGTGGCGGTGGTGCCCGGTCAGGGACGGGTCGGACCCGTCCCCGACCTGGCGCTCGTGCCAGCTAGCTCGAGGGCCAGCCGTTCTCGATCTGATTGAGCACCGTCTCGGAATCCGAGCCGTTGATCCAGTCGACCATTCCCCTGAAGAAAGTGCCGACACCCACGGATCCGGGCATCAGGTCCGAGGCGTCAAAGCGGAACGTCGTTGCCGGATCCTGCAGGATCTTCACCGCTTCCTCAAGCAGCGGATCCGAGGCATTGGCCGGATCCAGGCCCTTGTTGGCACTGAGCACACCACCGAGTTTCACCCGGGAGTTGGCCCATTCGGGGCTGGAGAGGTACTCCTGCACCTTCACGACCGAGGGGTCGTCGTTGAATGCGCCGACGATCTCGCCACCGCCGGTGACCGAGTTGCCGGCCCCGTCCATGGACGGGGTGACGAAGCCCCACACATCTGCATCCGGTCCGACTTTTCCGCCTGCATCGGTGATGAAGCCACTGAAGAACGACGCCTGGTGGGTCAGCGAGCAATCGCCGTTGACCATCACGTCGGCCACGTCGCCGAAGGCGGTCGAATTGATGGAGGTGATATCGCCGTAGCCGGCGTTGACGTACTTCGGGTCCTTAAGGATCTTGCCGACCTCGTCCAGTGCCGACTTGATCTGCGGATCGGTGAACTTGACCTCGTTGGCGACCCATTGGTCGTAGACGTCCTTGCCGGACTGGCGCAGCACCAGGTCTTCCACCCAGTCGGTGCCCGGCCAGCCGGAGGCATCGCCTGAACCGAAGCCTGCGCACCAGGGAGCCTCGCCCTTGTCCTGCTCGATCTGCGCGGTCAAGTCCAGCAAACCCTGCCAGGTGGTGGGGACTTCCCAGCCGTTCTCCTTGAACTCGGCCGGCGAATACCAGACCCAGCCCTTGACGCTTGCCATGAGCGGCGCCCCATACAAGGTCCCGTCGACGGTGCCGTACTTGGCCCAGTCCTCGGACCAACCGGAGGCGACATTCGCCTTCACCCCTTCGGAAGCGGGCTTAAGGAATCCGCGGGTGGCCAGGTCGCCCAGCAGCCCCGGCTGGGGGAAGATGGCCAGGTCCGGGGCGTTGCCGCCCTGGGCGCGGACGGCGATCTGCGTTTCGAACTCCTTGGAGGATTCGTACTTGATCGTGATGTTGTTCTCCTTCGACCAGTCGGCCCAGGACTCCTCGAGCAGCTTGGCCTCCGCATCGGCGATGGTGCCGTAGAGGGTGACCTCCGACTTGCCGGTGGCAGTGGCGCCGCCGGTGCTGGCCGGACTGGTTTCCGGGGCACCCGGGCCGCCACCGCAACTTGTGAGAACCAATGCGGCTACGCCGAGAGCCGCCACGGAGGCGTACGCCTTTCCCCGTCGTGATGTTTTCATCATTCCTCCTGCTCGGTCGGGTGGCAGTTGCCGCCCGGTACATTTGGGACGGGGGAAGAGTACGATCCGCCGGCCACTGCCTCCGCGGCAGCACCGGCAGGCGGGGACGGACGTCCCCCCGGCAGGATCACCGTGAAGTCCCCCATAAAGGTGAAGCGCCCCTGGATGGTGAAGTTCTCGAGGCTCTTCTACTGCTCATCTTGTAGAGCCGATAGATGGTTTTCAAGGGTTGGGACCATAAAAGCTGGGTAACAATTGCGAATTGACTTGAAGTTTTGGGCAAAAAACCCGAACCATCAGGTTTGTTTCCTCCATGTCCCGCCAGACGACGGCCAAGGCGGGCGCCCCCGTCGCGGGGGTGATCTTTGCCCGGCGTCGCGCAGGCACGTGCGAAACCGTCTTATTGTCCCGCGCGCTTCACGCGCGAGTTGATCGGTGACTAGGCTGGAGCGTGTAAGGCCCGCCGGCGCAAAATCGGGGGGAGCACATACGCCCCCCTATCCGCGGCCGCGGGAATAGCCGTTGTGGCGGCGCCGCAACCGATCGCCCCAGCACGTGCCGGGGTCCGGAAGCCGCCACGAGACAGAGAAGGGAATTCAACACCATGCGTGAAACCCTCGCCACCGGCGCCGCCTATCGGCGCCGGGATTTCAAGGCCGTGCTCTTTGACCTGGACGGTGTGCTGACCCCCACCGCCGAGGTCCACCGCGAGGCTTGGCAACAACTCTTCGACGGCTTCTTCGCCGAGGCCGGGGTCGAGGGACCCTACACCGAGGCCGACTACTTCGCCCTGGTCGACGGGCGGCCCCGCTACGAGGGCGTCGCGGCGGTGCTGGCCGACCGCGGCATCGAGCTGCCGTGGGGCCAGGACACCGATGCCGCCGGGACCAACAGCGTGTGCGCCCTGGGCAACCGAAAAAACGTGGTCTTCCGCGCGATCCTGCACGAAGCGGGGATCGAGCCCTACCCGGGGTCCCTGGCCTACCTGCGGCAGATCCAGCAGGCAGGGCTCGAGGTGGCAGTCGTTTCCTCCTCCCGCAATGCAGAGGAAGTCCTGGAGGCCGCCGGGCTGCGCGGTGAATTCAGCGTCGTGATCGGTGGCCACCAGGCCGCCGCGCGTAACCTGCCGGGCAAACCCGCCCCCGACACCTTCCTGGCCGCGGCCAGCGACCTCGGCTGGTCGGTCAACGAATGCATCGTCATCGAGGACGCGATCTCCGGGGTCCAAGCGGCGGCTTCGGGCGGCTTCGGGCTGGTGGTGGGAGTGGCCCGGGACCAGCCGGAAGCGGCACTGCGGGCGGCCGGTGCGGATATCGTGGTGACCGACCTTGACGATCTGGTCAACCAGCAGGCACGCGACGACTGGGAACTGGACACCTGGTCCTACACCCGGGTGCACCCGCGCCCCATCGACCCCTCGGTGGAGCAGACGATTTTCTCCCTGGGCAACGGTTTCCTGGGAATGCGCGGCGATTCGCTGGGCATCGGCGAATGCACCGACGGGATGTTCATCAACGGGCTGCACGAGACCTGGAAGATCCGCCACGCCGAATCGGCCTTCGGGCTCGCGGAGGCCGGACAGACCATGGTCCCGGCACCCGATGCCCGGACCGTGCGCGTCTACATCAACGACGAGGCACTGGAGATCGGGCGCACCGAGATCCTCAAGGACGAGCTGCGGCTGGACTTCAAGGACGGGACGCTGATTTCCGACACCCTCTGGCGGACCGCCGAAGGCCACCGCGTGATGGTGCGCACCCGGTCCATGGTCTCCTTCTCCGAACGGCACCTGGCCCTGTTCCGGGTCACCGTGAGGTTGCTTGACGCCCCTGCGCACGTCTTCGTGCAGTCGGCGCTGATTGGCCAGCCGCGCGCCAGGCCCGTGCCCACCGCCGCCGAGTCGGACGCCGGCGAGGTGCCCTTCGACCCGCGCAAGTCGGCCGGCAGCGGCGAGGAATCGATGCTGCCGGGCGGCACCTACGAACAGGACGGGATCTGCGCGCTGAGCTACTACGTGCGCGGTTCGCACATGTCGGTGGCCGCCGCGATCTCCCATGTCACCCGCATCGCCGGGGACACCCGCGACTTCGACGAGCGCTCCTCCGTCCTGCCCGATCGCGTCGAGCACACCGTCTCCGCCTACCTGGAGAAGGACGAGGCCCTGCACATCGACAAGTTCGCCTCCTTCCACTCCTCGCGGCGGCACGACACGCAGGAGATGGTCAACCGTTGCGTGCGCGCGCTGTACCACCTGGTCCCGCGCGGAGCCGACGCGCTGTTCTGGGCACAGCGCGAATTCCTCACCGATTTCTGGAAGCACGCCGACGTGCGGGTGCGCTCCCACCCGCTGCTGCAACGCTCGATCCGCTGGAACCTCTACGCCCTGGCGCAGGCCTCGGCCCGCGCCGACGGGCTGGGGATCTCCGCCAAGGGTGTCTCGGGCAACGGCTATTCCGGCCACTACTTCTGGGACACCGAGATCTACGTGCTGCCGTTCCTGACCTATACCAACCCGCAATGGGCGCGCAATGCGCTGCGCGCGCGGGTGTCGATGATCCCCGCGGCCAGGCGCCGCGCGGCGACGCTGAACGAACACGGCATCCTCTTCCCGTGGCGCACCATCAACGGCGAGGAGGCCAGCGCCTACTACCCGGCAGGCACCGCGCAGTACCACATCAACGCGGACGTGGTGTATTCCCTGGCCCGCTACGTGGGCGCCAGCGGGGACACCGGGCTGCTGCTGGGCGGCGGGGCGGAAATCGTGGTGGAGACCGCCAGGCTGTGGAATTCGCTGGGCTTCTGGCGCGAGACCAAGACCGGGCGCAGCTTCCACATCCACGGGGTGACGGGTCCGGACGAGTACACCGCGGTGGTCAACGACAACACCTTCACCAACGTGATGGCGCGCTTCAACCTGAACTACGCGGTGAACCTCATGGGTTACCTGAAGGAGGAATTCCCCGAGGAGCATGCGCGCATCGTCGAGGAGCTGGACATCGGCCGGCGGGAAGTCCGTGACTGGTCCGACGCCGCGCTGGCCATGCACATCCCGTTCTCCGAGAAGGTGGGGATCCACCCGCAGGACGCAGGGTTTCTGAACCGGGAGGTCTGGGACGTGCCGGGCACCGGTCCGGAGCACCGCCCGCTGCTGCTGCACTTCCACCCGCTGGTGATCTACCGCTTCCAGGTGCTCAAGCAGGCGGACACGGTGCTGGCACTGTGGTTGCGTTCCTCGGACTTCACGCCGGAGCAGAAACGTGCCGACTTCGACTACTACGACCCGCTGACCACCGGGGACTCGACGCTCTCGGCCACGGTGCAGGCGATCCTCGCCGCGGAGGTCGGCTACCAGGACCTGGCCTACGACTACTTCGAGCACGCACTGAACGTGGATCTGCTGAACCTGCACGGCAATGCGGCCGATGGGGTGCACGTGGCCTCCACCGGCGGGGTGTGGGCGGCGCTGGTCTACGGTTTTGCCGGATTGCGCGACGACACCGGGGAGTGGCTCTTCGACCCGCGGCTGCCCGCGGAGTGGGACGAGCTGGAGTTCTCATTGCGCCGCAACGACTCCTCCGTGCACTTCCGGCTCGAGGCGCGGTCCCTGACCGCGTCGTTGCGCGAAGGCGCGGACGAGGCCTCGTTCAGGGTGCGCGGGGTGCAATACACGGTGTCCCCGGGCAATCCGGAGGTGTCTGTCGCCCTGGACGGCCAGGGGCCGGTGCTCGAGGGCGAGCCGTCCATCGACGCGGTCTTTGCGCTGCAGCGCGAGGACGGCTCCCCGCTGACCTCCAACATGAAGAAGCTCACGCGCGAGGAGGAGCTGGAGAACGAACCGCCGATCAGCATCATCGGATAGCGGCCCCGCGATCCAGCCGCGACCCGATGGCGGCATGAAAGACCGGGCGGGGAACCCCCCTGAAAGGTTCCCCGCCCGGTCTTTTTTTGTGCGGATTGGGGGGCTTTGCGCGCTTCTGGCCGAGCGATGGGCGCGGATTTCCCGGGCCCTTGCCTTTCCGCTGCTGCCGGGTGGCCCGCGCCGGGCTCATCCAAGGATCCCTTCCCCTGCTCGGCGGACCTTCTGTGAACCGGCAGCCACCGTCCAGGACGCCGTCCGCTGCGCCGGCGAGGCGGCGTCCATACGGTCTGCCAACCGATACCAGTCCATCCGAACTTCGGCCGGCGTCACCTCGAGTACCGAGAATCCGTGCGAATCAAAATCCAGGTACTTGATGTGCGGGTTCAGAACCCTGAGGGCGGATTCGACGGACAGGGAGGCGGTGCGCTCCGGGACCCGGAGGATGTCGTCCATGTTGTCGCTGGTGACTGACGTGCACACCAGTTCCGTGCCGAGGGAACGGCCGTTGAGCGGGTAGGTCAGCGGGTCGGCCGGCAGATCGCAGGCCCAGCCCGAGTGGATGTCACCGGTCAGGAAAACGGTGTCTGTCACGGCGTTGTCCCGCAGATGCCCCAGGACCCGGTTCCGGTCGGCGACATAGCCGTCCCATTGGTCCACGTTGTAGGGAACGCCGTCGATATTGCCGTCCCCCATCAGTTCACCCAAGGCATGCAGCTCCTGCGCGTTCAGCGTGGACGGGATCCGGACCGGTGTCATCATGACCGGGTTGCCCACCAGCTTCCACTGCTGCTTGTCATTGCCGAGACCGGCCAGCAGCCAGTCCATCTGCTCCGCGCCCGTCATGGTCCGGTCGGGATCGTCGATGGCGGGCTCTGCCTGGCTGTCGACCTGCTTGCTCCGGTAAGAGCGCAGGTCCAGCATCGATAGGCTCGCCAACGACCCGAACTCCAGCCTGCGGTATAGCTGCCCGTCGGTTTCGTAGCGAACCGGCATCCACTCCGCGTAAGCCTGCCTGGCGTGCCCCGAACGCGTTGCCCAGCTTCCTTCGGCACCCTCGGTGTGGTTCGCGGCGCCACCGGAGAACGCATCGTCGGCGAATTCATGGTCGTCCCAGGTCACCACGAACGGCGCCGCGGCATGCAGCGCCTGCAATTCCGGGTCCGTCTTGTACTGGGCGTGGCGCCGACGGTAATGCTCCAACGTGGTCATCTCCACGGCCGGGTCGTGGGGACGAACAACGATGTCACGCGCCTGGTACTCGCCGGGCGCGTACTCGTAGACGTAATCGCCCAGATGGAGCACCAGGTCCAGGTCGCCGCGGTCGGCCAGGTGCCGGTAGGCGGCGAAGTGGCCGGCCTGGTAATTGGCGCACGAGACCACGCCCATCCGCAGCCGGTCCACGGCCGCACCGGCCGCCGGAGCAGTGCGTGTCCGGCCCACCGGGGAATACTCCTGGCCGAACTTGAACCGATACCAATAGGTCGTTCCCGGTGACAGCCCGGCGGCCACAACCTTGAGGGTGTGGTCCCGCCAGGCACCGGTCTGCGCCCATCCGCCGGCCACCACCCGCCTGAAATCCGGATCGGGGGCTACTTCCCAGCGGATCCGGGCATCGCCGCCGAGTTCCGAGCCGGGCGTCGCGACCTTCTCCGGGGTCAGCCGCGTCCACAGCAGCACCGAATCCGGATAGGGATCGCCCGAGGCAATCCCGTGCTGGAAGTGGCCACTGGCGCCATGCGCCGGCTGGGGGGTGGAAAGAATGCCCGTGAAGGTGGCGGCTGCGGCAATAATGCCGGCCGACCGAAGCACTTGACGGCGCGGAAGCGCCGTAGCTGCGGACTGGGATGGCACGAAGGATCCGGTGGATGAAGTCACCTTGTCCATTCAACCTCATCGCCGCGCCCATGGGTACGGATCGCGGGCCGGTCGTGGGCTCGGGGTGCCATGCGGCCAGGAGCCGGGGTTCGGGGATGGTGCCGTGCCGCCACGAGGTCCACGCGCAGGCAACCGGCCACCGGACGCATCGACCTACGGCCCCCGGCGGGCTTCAGCCCCGAGGAGGCAGCCTTCCGCCTCACTGGTTCTGGGGAACCGGCGACGCGAAGGGCCGCCTCCGTGAAGTCCTCCAGTCAGGCCCGAATGCCCCTGGCGGTCATGTCCGCAGCCGTGAAATCGACAGGATTGGGCGCCGGTTGAAGGAATCCAACCGAAAACGTCCTAGCCGAGCTTGGAGTGCGTGGCCCCGCTGATTTCCCCGGCGTCGGTCGGCTCGGTGCCCCGCGCCCGGGCGATGTTGCGCATCAGGTGGAAGATCACCAGGGTCGCGATGGTGCCCAGCGCGATGCCGCCGAGCTTCACCTCGCCGAACGCCAGGTCCGCGGTGACGGCGATGGCGATGATCAGGCCGGTGCCGGCGGTCATCAGGTTGATCGGGTTGGAGAAGTCGACCTTGTTCTGCACCCAGAGGCGCGCGCCGATGATCCCGATCATGCCGTAGAGCACGATGCCCGCGCCCCCGGAGACCCCGGCGGGGATGGTGTTGATGACGGCGCCGAACTTCGGGAAGAACGCCACCAGGATCGCCACGATGCCCGCGATCCAGTAGGCGGCGGTGGAGTACACGCGCGAGGAGGCCATCACGCCGATGTTCTCCGCGTAGGTGGTGGTGCCCGAGCCGCCGCCGAAGCCGGCCAGCAGCGTCGCCGCGCCGTCGGCCATCAGCGCGCGTCCGTTGACCGCATCGAGGTCGCGGCCGGTCATCAGCCCCACGGTCTTGACGTGGCCGATGTTCTCGGCGATCAGCACGAACACCACCGGCAGGAACACCAGCAGCGTGTCCAGGTGGAAGGTGGGGGTGGTGAAGGCCGGCAACCCGATGACCGGGGCGTCGGCGATCGGCTGGAAGTCGACCTGGCCCTGTGCCAGTGCCACCAGGTAGCCGATGACCAGGCCCAGCAGGATGGACAGGCGGCCCAGCAGGCCGCGGAAGAACACTGCGGAGACCACGATGGCCAGCACCGTCGCGAAGGTGGTCAGCGGGAAGTCCTGCATCGGCTTCAGCGTGGCCGAGGCCAAGTTCAAGCCGATCAGCGCGACGATGGTGCCCATGACCACCGGTGGCATCAGGGCGTGGATCCACCCGGTGCCGGATTTCTGCACGATCAGCCCGACGACGAACAGCGCGGCGCCGGAGACCACGATGCCGCCCAGCGCGCCGGCCATCCCGTGCCCGGCCATGGCCGCGGAGACCGGGGCGATGAACGCGAAGGAGGAACCCAGGTAGCTGGGCACCCGGCCCGCGGTGATGAGCAGGAAGAGCAGGGTCCCCACACCGGAGAAGAACAGCGTGGTGGTGGCCGGGAACCCGGTGATCGCCGGGACCAGCACGGTGGACCCGAACATCGCCATGACGTGCTGCACGCCGATGGAGATGGTCTGCGGCCAGTGCAGGCGCTCGTTCGGGGCCACCACCGTTCCGGGGGAGATGGACTTGCCGTCGCCGTGCAGGTTCCAGCCAATGCCGAATCGGTTGCTCATGGGTGCCTTCCGGGCGCAGGGTGGGAAAAATGCCGGGGGAGCGCACGCGGCGCGCAAACCCCCGTGTGCATTTTACTCACCCCACGGGCAGTGCGACACCCGGGGCGCTAAGACCCACCATGTTCCCGGCGCCGGGCGCATCGGCGGCCGTCTGCGCGAAGAAGTCCAGCTCGTGCACGGACGAGGCCTCGAACGCGCGCCACATGGCCGCCCGCGTGGACTCGTCTGCCCTTGCGTGAACGCCCCGGACCAGTTCGATGGCCCGCGCCGTGACGTCGTCGAACTGAACCGAGGAATAGGTGGCGAGCCAGTCCGCGTAGGGGTGCGCCGGGTGGTTGGCCGCCGCCAGCCGCTTGCCCACGTCCTGGTAGATCCAGAAGCAGGGCAGCAGCGCGGCCGCGAGCACCGGGTAGTCGTCGCTGCCGGCCCGCAGGTGGTTGAGGTACGCGGTGGTGGCGTTCGAGGGCTCCGGAACCTGATCGGCGAGCCGGCCGCGGTGCAGCGTCATTTCCTCCTCCAGGCAGCTGGCGGCGCTTCCCGCCCAAAAGCGCTGCTCCTCGGTGGTCGGGGCGAGTTCCGAGGCCCGCGACATGACCCGCGCATAGCTGCGCAGGTACAGGGCGTCCTGGCCCAGGTAGTCCTCGAAGTCGTTTGCCTGGAGGGAGCCGTCCTTGAGCTGGCGGATGAACGCGAGCTCGTCGATACCCGCGCGGATGCCGGCGATCCGCTCCCACCAGTGCGCCAGCGGGTCCCGGGCCGGTGCCGGGCGCACCCCGTCCCAGAGTGCTGCCAGGTGGTTCACCGGGCCGTGCCCGCCTCCGACCGACAGCTCGTCCGCCCGGGCAATCGCCTCCGACAGCCAGGCCTTGGCCTGGCGCAGCGCCTGGGCCCAGTCACCGCCGCGGGCGTAGAAGGTCGCCAGCGCGGAGGAGAGCGAGCAGCCGGTGCCGTGGGTGTTGGCGGTGGCCAGCCGCGGCGAGGCGACCTCGAGGAGCACGCCGTCGGGACCGATGAGGGCGTCCCGGCACGTTTCGCCTTCCATGTGTCCGCCCTTGGCCAGCACCAGGACCAGGTACTCGGCGGCGACGGAGCGCGCCTGGGCCACCGCCTGCTCCCAGTTCCCGGCGACCTCGGCGCGCGCCAGCACGGCAAGTTCCGGGATGTTGGGGGTGATCACGTCGACGTGGGCAAAGAGGCGCCGCAGCGCGCTGGTTGCCTCTGCATCCAGCAGCGAATCCCCGCTGGTGGCGACCATGACGGGGTCCAGCACCACCGCCGGGGCATCGGAGCCCGCGGCGGTCCGGATCCCGGCCAGCCAGCCGCCGAGCTCGTCGATGACCGCTGCGTTGGCGAGCATCCCGATCTTGATCGCGTCGATGCCGATGTCCTCGGAAACCGCGCGCAGCTGCGCCAGCAGGAAGCCGGCCGGCGGCACATGCACGGCGCTAACGCCGCGGGTGTTCTGCGCGGTCAGCGCGCTGATGGCGGCCATGCCGTAGCCGCCGGCGGCGGCAATGGACTTGAGGTCTGCCTGGATCCCGGCCCCTCCGGAGGGGTCGGAGCCGGCGATGGAGAGGATGTTCTTCACGGTGCTGGTGTTCGGGGTGTTCATGGCTTCGTGCCCTCCCAGAGGTTGAGTAGGTTCGTGGCTGCGGCGCGCGGATCCTCGGCGGCGCAGATGGCGCGGACCACCGCCACGCCGGCGGCGCCGGAGCGGGCCAGCGGGGCCACGTCGTCCGCGTCGATGCCGCCGATGGCGATGACCGGCAGGTCGCTGTGCGCCACGGCGCGGGCCAGGCCCGCGTGGCCCAGTGGCTCGGGGGCATCCTTCTTGGTGGGGGTGGCGTGCACGGCGCCGACTCCCAGGTAGTCGATGGTGCCCGGGGAGCGGAGCTGCAGCTTGTTTGCGGCGTCGATCTGCGCCTCGCCGGCGGCGCTTAGCCCCAGCACGGCATCGGGCCCGATGAGTTCGCGCACCAGGGCCGCGGGCAGGTCGGACTGGCCGATGTGCACGCCCTGAACCGAGGCGCCGGCGGCGCGGGCGGCCAGGAACACGTCGACGCGGTCGTTGACCAGCAGTGACGCGCGCCCGGCGGTGTGGTGGGCGCATTCCATCACGACGTCCGCGAATTCGCCGGCCGGCATGTCCTTGCAGCGCAGCTGCACCGTCGTGATCCCTCCGTCCACCGCGGCCTTCACGATGTCGGCTAGCGGCCGGCCGGCGGTGGAGGCGGAGTCCGCGACCAGGTACACGCCGTAGCTGCTCATGAGAGCACCGCCGTCGCTCCCAGCTCCGCGGGGGAGACGGCGGCCAGGGCATCGAGGAAGAGCGGGGCGAAGGTGCCGGGGCCCGCGGCCGCGGCGGCCGCGGCCGCGGCGGCCGCGCGTTCGGCGGCGGCAGAATAGAAGGCGTGCGCGGCAACCGTGGCGACCAGCGGGTCCCCGCCGGTGGACAGGAAGGCGGCGCAGACCGCGCCCAGCGCGCACCCGCCGCCGGTGATGCGGGTCAGCAGAGCGCTGCCGCCGTGAACGTGCACGGTGCGCACCCCGTCGGTGACGAGGTCCGCCTCCCCGGAGACGGCGACGACGGCGCCGCTTTCCCTGGCCAGCCTCCCGGCGGCGCCGGCCGCGGCGGCAACCGAGTCGGTGGACTCGACCCCGCGCCCGCCGACGGCCTGACCGGCCAGCGCCAGGATCTCCGAGGCGTTGCCGCGGATCACGGTGGGCCGCGCGGCCACGAACTCGCGGGCGAGCGAGGTGCGCACGCGCAGCGAACCGACGGCCACGGGGTCCAGCACCCAGGGCGTCGAGGCGGTGCCGGCGCCGGCAACGGCCTCGCGCATGGCGGCCGCCTGCTCCGTGTTCGGGGTGCCCAGGTTCACCAAGAGGCCCGCGGCCACGGAGGCGAAGTCGCCGGCCTCCCCGGGAACGTCCACCATGGCCGGGGACCCGCCGGCCGCCAGCAGCACGTTGGCGGTGAAGTTGGTGACCACGGTGTTGGTCAGGCACTGGACCAGGGGTGAGGAGGCGCGCAGCGCGCCCAGGGCATCGGCGAGCTCGCCGGGTGTTACGAGAATTGAAGGCGCCATGGATTCCATGAGCAACATCCCTCCGCTAGTACGAACTAGATCAGGTTCTACGGGTTTCATCTCAGCCGGCCGCAAGTGCCGACACCCCGTGTCACTATGCGCGAGCCTATCCCACCTGGCACCGGGGTCGGCAGTCGATGTCACCGCGCACCGCCCGCGCACCGAGGCCGCCAAGCGTGGCGGCCTGTTGCCGATGCCACAGTGGCCGTAGGCTCAAGGGATGGGCACTTCCGACACCTCACACAAATCCGCGGCGCCTCGCGAAGCGACGGCGCTGAACGAGCTCGAGCTGCCCGAAGTGGTGCCCGAACTGCCGGAGAACATCGTGGAGATCGTCGCCTCGATGCACGACGTGGTGGCCACCCGGCTGGCGCACCCGCGCCGTTTCCGGGCCTCGCAGCTCAAGGCCCTCGAGCGCATGCTGGAGGCGCACGAACAGGACTTCATCGACGCGCTGGCCGACGACCTGGGCAAGGGCGCGGTCGAGGCCAAGATGACGGAGATCGACATGGTGCGCGCGGAAATAGACCACGCGCAACTGCACCTCTCCGAGTGGATGGAATCCAAGGCGGTGAAGATCCCGCTGGTCCTGCATCCGGCGGCGGCCAAGATCGAGCCG
The DNA here is from genome assembly GCF_045798545.1 of Paeniglutamicibacter sp. ORCA_105. Classification (NCBI taxonomy): domain Bacteria; kingdom Bacillati; phylum Actinomycetota; class Actinomycetes; order Micrococcales; family Micrococcaceae; genus Paeniglutamicibacter; species Paeniglutamicibacter sp. ORCA_105. The sequence goes on from NZ_JBIXLM010000026.1 coordinate 33,696, forward strand.
CAGCCCCTGGGCGTGGTGCTGGTCATCGGCGCCTGGAACTACCCGTTGCAGCTGATCCTCGCCCCGCTGGTTGCCTCCATCGCCGCGGGCAACGTCACCGTGCTCAAGCCCTCGGAACTGGCGCCGACCACCTCCACGCTGCTGGGCCGGCTGATCCCCAAGTTCCTCGACCACCGGGCGTGCGCCGTGGTCCAAGGCGGGGCCTCAACCAGCAAGGTCCTGCTGGAACAGCACTTCGACCACATCTTTTACACCGGCGGAGAGCGTGTGGGGAAGGTCGTGGCCCGCGCCGCGGCCGAGCACCTGACACCCGTGACCCTGGAGCTGGGCGGGAAGTCCCCGGCCGTGGTGATGGACGGGTCCTCCGCCACCGTGGCGCGCCGGCTGGCTTTCGGGAAGTTCATGAACGCCGGGCAGACCTGCGTGGCGCCGGACTACGTGCTGGCCGTGGGCGACGCCGCCTCGAACCTGGAAAAGCAGCTGGCCAAGGCGATCACCGGGTTCTACGGCAAGAACCCGCTGGCCAGCCGCGACTACGGCCGCATCGTCAACAAGGCCCACTTCGACAGGCTGGTTTCCTACCTGGAGCACGGCGAGGTCCTCATCGGCGGCGGGTACGACACTGACACCCTGAAAATCGAGCCGACAGTGATGGCCAACGTTGATCCCGACTCGGAATTGATGCGCGAGGAGATCTTCGGCCCGATCCTGCCGATCATCGCGGTGGAAAGCTTCGACGCGGCCGTGCGCTTCATCAATGCGCGCCCCAACCCGCTGGTCGCCTACCTCTTCAGCGAGAACCCGCGGCTGCAATCCGCCTTCGGGGACCAGGTGCGGGCAGGGGCCATCGTGCACAACGCGCCCAGCCTGCACCTGGCCGTCCCGGGCTTGCCCTTCGGGGGCGTGGGCGCCTCCGGCATGGGTTCATACCACGGGCGGCATGGCTTCGAGCGGCTCTCGCAGATGCGCTCCGTGATGGGCAAGACCACCGTGGTGGACACGCTCAAGGCGATCTACCCGCCCTACACCTGGGCGAAGTCCAAACTCCTCGACAGGCTCATGTAGGAATTCCCCGCCCGGCATATATCCATGCCGGCAAGGGTTTTTGCAGGATTTCACGGCTTGTCCGCGGAATGGCCGAAGGCCGGGGGGTCCACGCATGCGGGAACCACCCGGCCTTCGGCCAAGCATGCGCCTACGCGAGCACCGCCGAGACGATGTCCCTCGCCTCGGCCTGCACCCGGGCCAGGTGCTCCTCGCCCAGGAACGACTCGGCGTAGATCTTGTACTTGTCTTCGGTGCCCGAGGGGCGCGCGGCAAACCAGGCGTTCTGCGTGGTGACCTTCAGCCCGCCGATCTTCGCCCCGTTGCCCGGCGCCTCGGTCAGCCGTGCGGTGATCTCCTCGCCCGCGAGCACCTCGGCGGCTACGTCGGTGGCCGCGAGGTTCCCCAGCCGTGCCCGCTGCTCCCTGTCGGCCGGGGCGTCGATGCGCGCATAGCTCGGTGAGCCGTGCTCCGCGGCCAGCGCGGAATAGTGCTTCGAGGGGGAGGAGCCGGTGACGGCGGTGATCTCGCTGGCCAGCAGCGCCATCAGGATTCCGTCCTTGTCGGTGGTCCAGGTGCGCCCGTCGCGGCGCAGGAAGGATGCGCCCGCGGATTCCTCGCCGCCAAAGGCGCCGGAACCGTCCAGCAGCCCCGGCACGAACCACTTGAAGCCCACCGGGACCTCGACCAGGGTGCGGCCCAGTGAGGCGGCGACCCGGTCGATCATCGAGGAGGAGACCAGCGTCTTGCCGATGGCAGCATCCGGCGACCACCCGGTGCGGTGGTTGTAGAGGTAGTCAATCGCCACGGACAGGTAGTGGTTGGGGTTCATCAGCCCGGCATCGGGGGTGACAATGCCGTGCCGGTCGGCGTCGGCGTCGTTGCCCGTGGCAATGTCGAAGGAGCTGCGGGCGGCGATCAGCGAGGCCATCGCGTCGGCCGAGGAACAGTCCATGCGGATCTTCCCGTCGGTGTCCAGGGACATGAAGGCAAAGCGCGGGTCCACGCCCGGGTTCACCACGGTGAGGTCCAGCTTGTGGGTTTCGGCGATCGCCCCCCAGTAGTCGACGGCGGCCCCGCCCATCGGGTCCGCTCCGATGCGGATGCCGGCATCGCGGATCGCGTCCAGGTCCAGCACGGAGGGCAGGTCGTTGACGTAGGACGCCATGAAGTCGAAGGAGCCGATCTTGCCGCCCAGCCGCGCGGTGCCCAGCGGGATCCGCTTGACCCCGGCCAGCTTGGCCTCCAGCAGCTCGTTGGCGCGGTTCGCGATCCACGAGGTGGCGTCGGTGTCGGCCGGGCCGCCGTGCGGAGGGTTGTACTTCAGCCCGCCGTCGGCGGGAGGGTTGTGCGATGGGGTGATGATGATGCCGTCGGCGCGCGGGGCCGCCGGGTCGGCGTTGTGCGCCAGGATGGCGTGGCTCAGGGCCGGGGTGGGGGTCCAGCCGGTGCGTGCATCGGCCAGGATCGACACGTCGTTGCCGGCCAGGACCTCCAGCACCGTGTCCTGTGCAGGATCCGAGAGGGCATGGGTGTCCTTGCCGACGAAGACCGGTCCGGTGATCCCGGCGCCGCGCCGGTATTGGACAATGGCCTGGGTGATGGCGGCGATGTGGTCCTCGTTGAAGGAACCGTTCAGTGAGGTGCCGCGGTGCCCGGAGGTGCCGAAGGCCACGCGCTGGGCGGGGTCGGAGGGATCCGGGTGGATATCGAAGTACGCGTCGCGCACCGCTGGGAGATCGATAAGGTCTTGGGGCAGTGCCGGGGTCCCGGCGCGAGGATGGGCCATGCCCCCCAGTTTCTCATTGATTGCGTTGCCGCGGCCGAAGACGCCGCGGTGCGGGTTCATGGTTTCGTGCCGGGACCCGCTGTGCGTCGGGTCATTCCTGCTCGGCTTCCCTCACCCGGGGGACCACGCCGACGGTGTCCCAGGCATCGGCCAGCGCAAGCTCCACCCTGGATCCGGCGCCGTGGTCGCGGCGGGCCTGGAGCAGGGTCTGTTCGGCAAAGGTGCCGAAGTCCGCATCCTCAGGCAGCGCGCGCGTGGCGACCACGTCGAACCACAGGGAACCGGCGGTTTCCCAGGCGTTGCCGCCCAGGGCCGTGGCAAAGAGGTAAAACGCGTGGTTGGGGATGCCCGAGTTCAGGTGCACCCCGCCGTGGTCCTCGGCGGTCTGCACGTAGCCGGACATGGTCGCCGGCTGCGGGTCCCTGCCCAGGATCGGGTCGTCGTAGGCGGTGCCCGGCGCCGCCATGGAACGCAGGGCCCGGCCCCGCACCTTGTCGGTGAACAGTCCCTCGCCGATCAGCCAGCTGGCGCTCGCCGCGTCCTGGCCGGCGGTGAACTGCTCCACGAGTGCGCCCAGGACATCGGCAATCGACTCGTTCAGCGCTCCCGATTGGCCCCGGTAGGCCAGGTTGGTGGTGTGCTGCAGCAGGCCGTGCCCCAGCTCGTGGGCGATCACCGACAGGGAGGACGTCATCGACTCGAAGATCTCCCCGTCCCCGTCGCCCATCACCATTTGGGTGCCGTCCCAGAACGAGTTGGCGTAGTGCAAGCCGTAGTGCACGGTGCCGCCCAGGCCCAGTCCGGCCCCGTCCAGCGAGTTTGGCTTGAGCATCTCGACAAGGAACGCGTGGACCGCGCCCAGCCCGTCGAAGGCGCGGTTCGCGTCCTCATCCGCCACGGGGTCCAGGCCCTCGGTGCGGGCGTCGGTGCCGGGGGTGGTCTCGGCGCCCTGCGCGTCGCAGATGGAGCGGTTCAGCCGCCCGGAGGGTTCGATCAGCCGATCGAGGTCGGTGGCCGTGGTGGCCCGGTCGTGCAGCAGGGCCTGGTCCAGCAACAGGGTCCGGCGGGCCCGGGTGGCGATGCGTGCACGGGTTTCGGCCCCGGGCCCTTCCGCTTTCCCGGGTTCAGGGGGTGGGGCGATGAACTCGCGCATGCCCTCGGGCGCCGCCCACGCGCCGTCGCAGGCCGCCATCGACATCAGCAGGTACGGGGGTACGGCATGGTGCCGGGGGTGGGGGTCCGTATCCGGAAGGTGTGTTGCCTTGTGCATGGTGCCAACTCTCCCACCGGTTCCTGAGCAGCGAATGTGAGCATGCTGTGCCGGGCAATCGTGGCTAAACTGGGGGGCCGGAGACGGTGCCGGGCCGGTGCATGAAGGTGCATGGGCAGGCGGGCACAAGTGAGGAACAGGAACCATGGGGAATCCCGAGGACGCAGCGCACGATCCAGAGCACCGACCGTCGTTTGGGGATCCCAGCGACCCGCGCTGGTCGCACAACCCGCATGCGGCTCCGCCGCGCAATCCCTATCTGGACCAGCCACTGGATGGCCCGCCGATCGGGCTGGGCCGCGGTCCGGGCAGTCCTGGCAGTGTGGGCCAGGCGGGCCATAACGGTTACGGGCAGCCCGGCTACACGCGGCCAGGACCTGCCCAAACGGGGTCACAGCAAGCCGGTTATCCGCAGCCCGGCTACCCGGTGCAGGCCCAGCGCCCGGCCGGCGTGTTGGCCATCGTTTCGCTGGTGACCGGAATCATCGGGTTGTTCAGCGTCGGGCTGTTCTTCTTCCCCCAACTGGCGGCAATCATCTGCGGCCACCTTGCCCTGCGCCGCGAACCGCACATGCGCGGTGTCGCCATTGCCGGTCTGGTCACAGGCTACTTGGGAGCAGCGATCTTCCTGCTGTGGATGGTCGTGCTCATCTTCCTGGGCAGCACGCTGGGGGCGTACAACTACTAGGGCAGGATCCGCGGGCAAAAAGACAGCGGCCGCAACCGGCAAGAATGCCGGCTGCGGCCGCTGTCTGCGTTCGTGGCCCGCCCACTTCGTGGGAGCGGGATGCCGAAGGTCTAGCGGACCTCGCCCATCAGCCTCTTGAGGGCCGGGGTGGCCAGCAGCAGGGCAACGCCCAGCACGATGGCGGTTCCGCCGAGGGCAAGGAAATAAGTGACCTCGTTGCCCTCGGTGTAGAAACCGGCCAGGATGCCTGCCAGCGTGGTGCCCAGTGACACCGAGAGGAAGAACAGCGCGATCATCTGCGTGCCGAAGGCCGCCGGGGCCAGTTTGGTGGTGACCGACTGGCCGATGGGGCTCAGTAGCAACTCGGCCAGCGTGCACAGCAGGAGGATGCCGACGAGCGCCAGCAGCGGCGTCTTCTCCAGCGAATTCATCGGGATGAAGACCAGGAATGCCAGGCCCACGATAACCAGGGCCAGGGAGAACTTGACTACGGTTCCCGGCTGGCGGGTGCCCATCTTGGTCCACAGGGCGGCGAAGATGCCGGCCAGCACGATGATGAAGACCGGATTGATGGACTGGACCCAGGAGGCGGGCATCTCCCAACCGAAGAGCGAGCGGTCCAGGCGTTCCTGCGAGTACACGGCGATGAACGTGAATTGCTGCTGGAACAGCGCCCAGAAGGCGGCCGAGGCGATGTATAGCGGGATGAAGGCGAGAACGTGCTTGCGCTCAACCGCGGAGACGCGCTTGGAGCGCAGCATCAGGGTGAAGTAGATGACCGAAGCCAGGATGACGGCGTACGCAATGGTGCGTGCCAGGGACTCGGCGGTGACGATCTTCAACGCGAATGCCGCCACCACGACGACGACGAAGGCGAGGAAGCCGATCAGGTACTTCTTGCGCTCGTTGGCGGGCAGCGGGTTGCCGACCAGCTTGACCGAATCGGGCAGGTTCTTGCGGCCGCTGAGGTAGATCGCAACGCCAATGGCCATGCCGACGGCGGCCGCGGCGAAACCGAAGTGGAAGCCCCAGCGCTGCTGCAGGAATCCGGTGAGCAGCGGGCCAAGCAGGCCACCGATGTTCACTCCCATGTAGAAGATCGAGAACCCTGCATCGCGGCGGGTGTCTTCCTTGGAGTAGAGGGAACCGACCAGTGCGGTGGCGTTGGCCTTCAACCCGCCCGAGCCCACGGCAACAAGGACCAGGCCGACGGCCAGCCCGGTCGCGCCGGGAAGGGCTGCCAGCGCAATGTGTCCGCCCATGATCAGGAATGCGGAGTAGAGCAGGACCTTTTCGGATCCCAGCAGTCGGTCCGCGAGCCAGGCACCAAGAATGGTGCTCAGGTAGACGGCGCCGCCATAGGCGCCGACCAGCGACAGCGCCAGGTCCTGGGGGATCCCGAGTCCGCCGTCGGTGACGGAGAAGTACATGTAGTACGCGAGGATCGCTTGCATCCCGTAGAACGAGAAGCGTTCCCACATCTCGATGCTGAACAAGTTCGAAAGCGTTTTGGGGTGGCCAAAGAAACCGGTCGAGGACTGATCCTTCAGCGAGGTGGATATAGACATGCCATCAATTTTTCGCCCGTGACGCGCGTCATGCCCACTTTGTAGATCAATCTCACATTTCGGACAGTTGTTGCGCCAGGGCCAGCAACTGGCTTTCCGACCCCGCCCGGCCAATCAGTTGCACGCCCATTGATAGGCCGTTGGCCGTCGTGAACGTCGGTACCGTGATCGCCGGAAGGCCCGAGACGTTCACCATGGAGGTGTAGGGGGTGTACTGGCATTGGCGCATGTAGTCGGTGTCTGCGTCCTGCGAGGTGTAGAAGCCGATTGCCGGGGGAGTGAATGCCATGGCGGGAGTCAGCACCACGTCGTAGCGGCCCCACTGCGTGCGGAAGTCCGCGGCAATCTCCGTCAGGCGGCCGGCCGCCGCCACGGAGGTCTTCAGGTCGCGGTCCGTGGCGCGTTCGCGGAACGACCGTGCCAGGGTGCCCAGCTTCGCCTCGTTGCCCGCCGGGATGGGAGCCGCCGCAAGGCCGCCGGTCCACACCGTGGAAAACGTCTCGGGGTAGGCCGCATCGTAGAAGATCTCGGCTTCCTCAAGATGGTGGCCCCGGGCGACGAGCACCCTGATCCCATGGTTGAGCGCCGCGTGGGCGTCGGGAGCGAGCTTGATTTCGTACGCCGAGGCAAAGGGGCTGTCGGTGCTGACTCCGATCCGCAGGCCGCGCAGGGCATCGACGGCACCGTCTCGCAGGGCATCCAGATAAGTTTCGCGCGTGGGGTCGACCATGGCATCCATGAGCAGTGCCGCATCCAGGGCGGTGCGGGCCAAGGGTCCGGAAACGGTGAGCCGAGGTGCCCCGAAGGCGTCGAGGGTGCCGTCCAGGACGTCGCTGGGGATGGTGCCCAAGCCGGGCTTCAGCCCAATCAGGGCGCAGGCCGAGGCCGGGATGCGGACCGAGCCCCCGCCGTCGCTGCCCGGACCAAAGGGCAGCATCCCGGCCGCCACGGCCGCCGCCTCCCCGCCGCTGGAACCACCGGCGGACAATGCCGGGTTCATCGGGTTCCGGGCAGGCGGCGCCACATCGTTTTCCGAATGGCAGCTCAACCCGAACTCGGGCACCTGGGTCTTGCCCAGCGAAATTGCGCCAGCCCGCGACAGCGTGGCCACCAGGGGCGAGTCCTTTTCGGCAACCGCGGGGCCGAATGCGGCGGTTCCGAAGCCGGTCGGCACGCCCGCCACGTCCAGCAGGTCCTTGTAGGCCAGCGGCATCCCGTTGAGCATCCCCACGGGCTCCCCGGCGGCATGAAGCGCATCGGAGTCAGATGCCGCGGCCATTGCCTGCTCCGCGGTGACGGTGACGAACGATCCCAGGGCGGGGTTGAGTTCCTCGATCCGCCCCAGGAAGTGCCCGACCGCATCGCGTGCAGACAGATCCCCGCGGCGCAGCGCATCGCGAAGTTCCAACGCGGTCATCTCGGCAATCTCGGACATCAACGACTCCTTCTGTGGTGACGGAGCGCCAACGCCTTCCGGCAGCGGTCCCCACCACCGATCGTAGTACGGCTCGACGCCCGCCAGCGCGGGTGTGGTGCGGCGCAACATCCGCTTCACTGAATCCATAGCCCAACACGCCCGGGCGCTAGGCTGGTGGGCAACACAACAACTGGTGAGCCAAAGGAGAGTCATGAGTGATTTCGAAACGGTATCGGTCGATCAGGTTCCCGCCGACGCGTTGATCCTTGACGTCCGCGAAGAGTACGAGTGGGTCGAGGGACACGCCACGGGCGCCGTTCACATCCCGCTCGCCGACCTGCCGCTGCGCCTCGAGGAACTTGACCCGGACACCGACGCCTACATCATTTGCCGCACCGGCGGCCGTTCGGCACAGGCCGCGGCATGGCTGGTCTCCCAGGGATACTGCGCCTTCAACATTGCCGGCGGTTCAGGTGCCTGGCTCGAAGCCGGGCTGCCGCTGGAGAGCGAAAACGGGCAGGAGCCCAACGTCCGATGATCTACACCTATTTGGGTCCTGCGGGAACCTTCACCGAGGCCGCCCTGCTGCAGGTTCCCGGTGCCCGGGACGCCGAACGCATCCCGTCGGCCAACGTCAACGCGGCACTTGACAAGGTCCGCAGCGGAGAAGCCGACGCGGCCATGGTGCCCATCGAGAACTCGGTGGAGGGTGGGGTGTCCGCCACGCTGGATGCCATAGCCACCGGGGAGGCCCTGCAGATCATGCGCGAGGCCCTGGTGACCATCAGCTTCGTCCTGGCGGTGCGCCAAAACATTGATTCCCTCGAGCAGATCCGCTCCGTTTCCACGCACGGCCATGCGTGGGCGCAATGCCGCGGCTGGGCCGAAGCGAATATTCCGGGCGCGGAATTCGTCCCCGCCTCCTCCACGGCAGCAGGTGCGCTCGGCCTGCTCGACGATGAAACCGGACACGACGCGGCGATCTGCTCGCCGCTGGTGGCCCGGGAACGCGGACTGAAGATCCTGCGCGAAGGCATCGAAGACTACCAGGGAGCCGTCACCCGGTTCGTCCTGGTCGCCCGCCCGGGGCCGATCCCGGCGCCGACCGGAGTGGACAAGAGCACCGTCATCTTGCCGCTGGCCGAGGACCGGCCTGGAGCCCTCATGGACATCCTGGAACAGTTCGTGGTGCGCGGGGTCAACCTCAGCCGCATCGAGTCCCGACCCACGGGTGAGGGCATGGGAAAGTATTTCTTCTCCGTGGACGTCGACGGGCATCTGGCGCAGGAACGCGTTGCTGACGCACTGGCCGGCCTGCACCGGGTCTGCCCGGACCTGCGGTTCCTGGGATCATACCCGGCGGCCGAAGGGCTTTCCTCTTCGGTGGATGCGCACAACTCCGACGACGCGTTTTCCAAGGCGCACGCGTGGGTTCACAGCCTCAAAACGCGTCTGGCCAACTAGGTTCGAGGATTTCCGGCGCGGGCGCTGCCCGCCCCGGAAACCTTGGGCGGATCGCTAGCCCAAGCGCATCTTCAGTGACGCGGGTTTCACCTTGACTTCGAGCCCGGTCACCAGCCCCGTCGCGTCACCGTCGATCTGGGTGTTCATGGGCTCGTGGCAACGGACGTTAAGCGCTGCGGTCGGATAGAAGCCCATCACCGGGATTGCACCGCGGGCACGGAATGCCGTCTTGAGGAAAATCCAGCCCCACCCGGCGGCGCTGCGCGGGCTGAGCACGACCACGTCCAAGACGCCGTCGTCGATCTTTGCCTCCGGAACCAGGTCCAGGCCCTGCAGCTTCCCGCAATTGGCAAAGAGCACCGAACGAACGCTGCGGGTTTGTTCGGACCCACCGTCCAGGGCGATCGAGATCTTCTTGCGCTTGCCCGGGAGGTGCCGGAAACCGGCCTCCGAATAGGCCAGCCAGCCAACCTTGGCCTTGAGTTCCTCGTTGGTGTCGTCCATGACATCGGCATCCGTGCCAACGCCCGCGATCACCAGGAATGCATGCTCGCTGGCGCTTCCGTCGAGGTGGTTCAAGGTGATCGATCCGGTGTCAATGGTGCGCACGGGTCCCCGAACGGCCCCGAACGCCGCGGTGTCAATGTCCTCGAGCGGCACGTCCACGTTGCGGGCCAGCAGGTTCCCCGTCCCCAGCGGAATCAACCCGAGGGTGGCATCAGTGTCACGCAGGACCTCGGCCACGGCGCGGACGGTGCCGTCACCTCCCGCCGCAATGACAACGTCACAGCCGGCTTCCAGGGCCTCTCGGGCGGCGCCCTGTCCCGGGTCGTCAACCGTGGTCTCATAGACCAAGGGATCCACGAGGCCGGCCTCGGCGCACACATGATGCACGGCGGCTATCGCTTCGTCCATTCCCAGCTTGCTTGGATTCACCACCAACGCAACCTTGAGTGCGGACGTGGCGATGCCCGCGACGGGAGCCAGGGATACCGGACGATTGCGATCCACGAGACCGCGCACGGAAAGCCAGCTGAGCGTTGCTGCCGCGCCCGCGGCGCCGGCGCTGATCAGGGCAATGAGTCGATTACGTTGCATAGTCTCCCCAGACTAACGGGCATTGCTAGGCTTAGGTCGTGATCGACGTGAAACTACTCAGTGAAAATCCAGATACCTTCCGCGCATCGCAGCGCGCCCGCGGGGCGGATGAGTCCCTGATTGATGCGATTTTGGCCGCCGATACGGCGCGCCGCGAGTCGATTGCATCCTTTGAGGCGCTGCGTGCCCAACAGAATGCCTTCAGCAAGAAGGTCGGTGCGGCCAAGGGCGAGGAAAAGCAGGCGTTGCTGGCAGAGGTCAAGGATCTGGCCAGGAACGTCAAGGAGGCCCAGGCTCTCTCCGACGCCGCGTCCGAGGCGTACACGAAACTGCAGCGCTCCATCCCGAACCTGATCCTGGACGGGGTGCCTTCCGGCGGCGAGGACGACTTCACTGTCGTCAAGCACGTGGGGTCCCCGCGTGATTTCTCCGCCGAAGGGTTCGAGCCACGCGACCACCTGGAGCTCGGCGAGCTGCTCGGCGCCATCGACATGGAACGCGGCGCGAAGGTCTCCGGTTCCCGGTTCTACTTCCTCAAGGGCATCGGCGCCCGCCTGGAAATCGCGCTCATGAACATGGCGCTGGACCAGGCAGTCAAAAACGACTTCATCCCCATGATCACCCCGACGCTTGTGCGCCCCGAAACCATGCAGGGGACTGGCTTCGACGTCGAACACGACGACGAGATCTACAAGCTCGAACGCGACGACCTCTACCTGGTGGGAACCTCCGAGGTCGCCCTGGCCGGTTACCACGCCGGCGAGATCCTTGATCTGTCGGCCGGTCCGACGCGCTATGCCGGTTGGTCCTCCTGCTACCGCCGCGAGGCGGGATCGGCAGGCAAGGACACCCGCGGCATCATCCGCGTGCACCAGTTCAACAAGCTGGAAATGTTTGTCTACTGCAACCCGGAAGATTCCGAGGCTGAGCACGCCAAGCTCCTGGCCTGGGAAGAGGAGATGCTCGCCAAGGTCGAGTTGCCCTACCGCGTCATCGACACCGCGGCCGGGGACCTGGGCATGAGCGCGGCGCGGAAGTTCGACTGCGAGGCCTGGGTCCCGACCCAGGACGCGTACCGCGAGCTGACATCCACCTCCAACTGCACCACCTTCCAGGCACGCCGCCTGAACATCCGCGAACGCGAAATAGGCGCCGACGGCAAGCCCGGCAAGACCCGTGCGGTGGCAACGCTCAACGGCACGTTGGCGACCACCCGTTGGATCGTGGCCATCCTTGAGCACCACCAGAACGCCGACGGCTCGGTCAACGTGCCGGTGGCGCTTCGCCCGTACCTGGGCGGCATGGAAGTTCTTCCCGTCCTGTAGGCCAAGGAACGAAGGCGCGAATCATCCCGTTGGGAGGAGGCACATGCCTCCTCCCAACGGGCGTTAACCACCGGAAACACTGGCAGGGAACCCGGCGGTTCGGAAGACATTCATGCATCGTTCACGACACATTGTGGGCTGGCTCATCCCCAGGAAGTGATTTTGATGCTTCACTGGATAAATGACAGTTATGACAAGAACCGGCATCGAAGACCGGTCAGAAGCAACCGAAACCCACATGATCTGCCTTGACGTCGACGGCACCCTGGTCAACCACGTCGGGGAGATGAGCCCGGCGGTCAAGGACTCGGCCCGCGCCATCGTCGCGGCCGGACACGAGGTCGTCATTTCCACGGGGCGCTCGCTCGGTGCAACACTGCCGGTCATCCAAATGCTCGGCATCGAGAACGGTTATGCCGTCTGCTGCAACGGCGGCGTCACTGTGCGCATCGACACCACCCTGGAAGACGGCTACGAAATCATCGAACGCAAGACCTTCGACCCGGCTCCCGCATTGCGTGCACTGCTCAAGGCGCTGCCCACCGCGAAGTACGCACTAGAGGACGACAAAGGGCAATTCCTTTCCACAGAGCGCTTCGAGGATGCCAGCTTCGGCGTCGTCGCAACCCCGGTGACGCTGGACAAGATGCTTGAAGCCACGGCCGTTCGCCTCGTGGTCTTCTCCACCGACGCCACCGCCGAAGAATTCGGCGATGCAGTCGGCACGCTCGGACTTTCAGGAGTCACCTATTCGGTGGGCTGGACGGCCTGGCTGGACATCGCCGCCGAGGGCGTCACCAAGGCCAGTGGCCTCGAGGCGCTGCGCAAGGCGCGCGGGTTCGACATCGAGCAGACCATTGCCGTGGGCGATGGCCGCAACGACATCGAGATGCTGTCGTGGGCCGGTCGGGGCGTGGCCATGGGCCAGGCCCCAGACGAGGTCAAGGCCGTGGCAGATGAAATCGCAGCCGGCGTGGACGATGACGGACTGGCGAAGGTCCTGCAGGATTTCCTGATGCCCAAGGCAGCCTGAGGTCTCGGCTGAGACCCAGAACGTCCGCCACGGCACCTTGCCGTGGCGGACGTTCAACTTAAGCCGCCCAAGGTTCCGGTGCAATCACATGGACTCCCCTGGCCGTTCCCTGGTTCAGGTGATGGGCCGCTGGCACGTGTATCCGATTCACTGGCTATGCTTAAACCCATGAAACGCGCCGGAATCCTTGCCCTGTCCCTGTTCGGTGCCGGGGTGTTGGTGACCGGATGCACTTCTCCCGACGCCATCTGCAACACCGGAAAACCCGACATTGAACAGGCCATGGACCATCTGGTGGACTCGACCCTGGCAGGGGACCAAATCGAGGCGTGCAGGGTGACCACCACGGGCGGGACCGATACCGTCGGCGAACAATTCGACAGGCTGGGCGAAGAGTTCGAGCGGCTCGGCGTTGCCGCCGGCTATAGCGTGGAACCCGTTCCGGATTCGACCATGGGTCACTGGTCCCAACTGACCTTGAGCACCCCGAGCCACCCCGAGGGCGAGCGTTTTGACGTGTTCGAGCGCGGCGGAAACTACACGATCGGATGGCTCGAGTTCGAGCAGGAACCGCTGCCCTCGCCGACCCCGAGTAAGTAACCCGGGGGCTACCGCTTCCGATCAGACGCCGAATAGCCCGATGATCAAGCCCATCGCCATGAACGTCACCAGCTCGTGGAGGCAGTTCAGTGCGGTGAGTCCCACGGGACGGCCCTCGAAGGCGTCATGGGTGATGAAACGCGCCGCTGTGAAGCCGCCCCACAGGATCAGGGCCGTCAACAGGGCGTTGGTGAGGTAAGAACCGCCGTAGAAGTCGAAGGACAGGTACGTGGCACCGGCCAGGACCCAGGCGCTGATGAAGCTGACGATGAGAGTCACCACGATCGGGATAGCGGCGCCCTTGGCCTCACCGGGGATTACCTTGGCCGCCTTCATCCAGTAGTTGCCGAATACCTTCGGGGTGTACCAGATGCTACCAACCACCATGGTCGAAAGCGTGGCAAGAACTACGGCAATCCAATTGATTTCGGGAACCATCGTTTGCTCCTCATGTCATCGTGCGGGGCGGATTCCCTCCCCTCGTATGGGACATCAATATCGCCGATACTACGTCCAAAACCACAGGTCGACTAGGGAACTGGAAAAATCTGACGCCGTCTAGAGGTCGGCGGGCGCGTGGGGCGAATCAATCCAGCGCAACAGCCTGGCGGCCGCCGGGCGTGCCGCCCATTCCTCGACCCATGCGGATCGGACCACGGCCTTGGAGACTGCTTGGGCGGTGATGCCCAGCTCCGTCGCGACATGCTTTTGCTGGCCGCGAGCCCCCGGAGTGAGCAAATCGAGCACCGCCCACTCGGCACTGCTGCGGGTGCTGACAATCTGTCCGAGCAGGCGCAGCACCGCCTCGGCTTCGGCGGCGACGGAGGCCTCGGGGCCAATGACACTCAGCGGTACCCGTTCCCCGGTGTGTCCGGAACGCTCGACGGCGGTATGGGCGTAGCCCAGCGCCGTGCCCTGGAGGTATTGCGCCTCGCGCGGCACCGGTTCATACAGGCTGCCGACGCCGAGGCCGACCAGCCATTGGTTGCTGCGCAGCGCGCGAAGAGTCGCCTCGACGGCGTCTTCGGCGCGTTCGGGGACGCCGACGAGCAGGGACGGCCCGGAGCGCTGGAACGGGGCCAACGTGGCAATTCCGGCCAGGGTGCGGAGCATTTCATCGGTGAGATCGCCGTCGGAACGCCGGTCACGTTGTCTGAGGGTTACGAGGTACACAGTCCCAATTATGCAGCGAAACGCCGACTCCGTCTGGATAAACGCCGGTGAGAGTGCCCTGGACAGGTGACCGCCGGGTGGCCGGGGACCCTAGGGCGTGGCCGTGGGGGCTTGCGCGGTGGTCCTTTCGGGCAGCAGCTCGATGATGCAGAAGCGCAGGAAAAATTGGGTAACCGGGCCGATGGCCAGCGCGTACAGGATGGTGCCGAAACCGACGATCCCGCCCAGGAACCAGCCGATGACCAGCACGGTGACCTCGACGCCGGTTCGCGCCAACCGAAGGCTGACTCCGGTGCGCGCATGCAGCCCGGTCATCAATCCGTCTCGCGGGCCCGGGCCAAGCTGGCTGCCGATGTACATCCCGCCGCCGAGTCCGTTCACCAGTAGTGACCCGGCAAAGAGGGCCAGCTGTGCGGGCAGGCCGTGGACTTGGGGAATGAGCGCCAGCCCAATGTCTGCCGAAACGCCGATCCAGACGACGTTGGCAATGGTGCCCAGGCCAGGCATCTGCCGCAAGGGGATCCACAGCAACAGCACCAGGAATCCGAAGACGATCACCACGGTCCCCAGGCTGAGTCCGGTGTGCAGGGTGACGCCGTAGTGGAGCACGTCCCATGGGGCCAGGCCGAGCCCCGACCGGACGAACCCGGCCATGGCCGCGCCAAAGAGTGTCAAGCCCACGAACAGCTGAACCATGCGCAACGGGAGCCGTCCCGCGCGCAATTGTTCGATGGGGGTCAGCTGGGCGAGTTCACGTGGTGCGGCCTTGGTCATGCCATCAGCATCTCCCACAATCCGTGCCCGAAAAAATCCTTCGTCATGGGGTGGGCCGTGGCCCCGGGAACTAAGGGGGGCCGGACGTCCGCCCCTAGAAGAGAGCGGCCTGGTTCTGCGGCCAGTAGGTGTTGCGACGCGGTAGCTGTTCAGGGTCGAGGTGCTTGGGCAATACGACGTGCGGGATGCCGTTGTGGATGACTAGTTCGAGCAGTCCGTTGTCGGCCATGTGGTGGTGGCTTGTGCAGCCGGGGGTGAATTTGTGGACGCTGGTGTGCCCGCCTTGGGCAAAACCGTCGATGTGGCACATTTCCAGGTGTTCGGGCGGGACGGTGCAGCCGGGGTAGAAGCATCCGCCGTCGCGGGCCAGCACGGCCCGTCTGATGTGGTCCGGGGCGAAGCGCATTTCCTGGCCGACGTCGAGGATTTCTCCTTGGCCGCCCAGGACCAGCGGAATCGTCCCATCGGTGGCGAGGCGTCTTCGGACGTCGCTGATCGGGATTTCGAGTCCGTGGGCGCTCCAGCCGTTGCCCGTGGCAAGGCCGAGGAGGGTGTCGAGGCGGCAGTGGATGATCAGTTGGGCTGTAGGCAGCCCGGTGGCTCCGTTGCCCGGCGGTTTGGTTGGTGCGCGCATGAGGTTTAGCACGGTTTGCAGGTGGCGTTGGGGAGGGGTTAGTCCGTCCTGGCCGGGAAAGATGCTATTGGGGGAGCCTGCGAGGTTCGGATCGAAACCCGGCGGCGATCCGGAGCCGGATGCCGGGCCGTCGAGGGTTTCGACGGCGGCTCCCTCGGTACGGGTGAACCAGTCGGGGCCATCAGTGGCTCCGGAGGTGCCTTCCGCGGTGCCCTTGTCAGCGGATTCACGGGTAGCAGATGCACCGCCTGCAGCGGCGGCGGGGTTCATCCCGGTGGCTGCGGCCGCCAGGGCGTCACGGTTGCCGGCCAGCGTGCGGGGATTGTCGGAGGCCGCGAAATGGGAAAGGAAGACTTCGGCGTCGGCGTTGAGCAGGCACAGGGACATATACGTGAACTGGCGGGTGCGTTTGGTGATGAAGATGCCGGTCTTCGCCTGGATTTCCTGCGGGGTGGGCAGCTGGTCGGCGGAGGCGGCGTTCTCGAGTTCATCGGACAGGTTAGTGAAGAGACGCCGGGTGTCCTGGGGGATGCCGGCGGCCACGGAGCTGGCGACCCTTTCCTCGATCCTCTCGGCGAGCCGGTGCGGCGCGGGTTGGGCGGCGATGGCCGGGGTGAGGGCGTCGAGATTGCGTGCTGCGGCGGCCGTGGCGCCCAGGCACGCGGTTCCGGCGTGGAGCTGTTCGGCGAGCTTCGGGTAGCGCGGTGCGCACTGGTTGCCGTGGACATCGGCGTGCGGGAGCAGGGCGTTTGCGGCGTGGAGCCGGTTCCGGGCGGCGAAGCGGGGCAGGTGCAGTGAATGCTGCAGGAAATCGCAGGTGTCCTTGAACGGCATGATCCCGGTTGGGACGGTAGCCGGGTCCGGGGGCACGGCCCGCTCCCCGCGGATGAAAGCTACCGGATCCGCCGCGGTGGCACGCGCCCATTCAAGGTTTTCGGCGGGCAGGTCTTGTACAAGGGTGCGTTGGGCCGTGTGTGCCGCCCGGATCTGCGCGATTTCGGCCTGGCGGTGGGTGCGCTCGACGTCGTGGGCAAAAAGGGCAGCCTCGGTGGGGGAGGCGATCTCCGCGGCCAGTTCGGCGGCAAGTTCCGCGAGTCGCAGGGACAGCGCGGAAAACAGGCGCAGCTTCCGGGCCGGCGACACTCGGTGTCCCGGATCGCCACCATCGCCGGTGAGGGCCTCAATGAGCCGCCGCGTGTCCATGTTCTCCAGTGTGCGACGCCGGGGCCGTGGCGGGGCAATGGTGCGCGGGGATGTGGACAACCGCACAGCACCGCAGGAAACAACGCGGGGCCGGGTCCGGAGATCGCGCCGGTGGCGCAGCCTTCGGACCCGGCCCCGCGGGTGTGGTGCGGTGGAGCGGTTAGGCCTGGGCCTTGTAACGCTCGATCGAGCGTTCCAGCTCGGCTTCGGCCTCGGCGCGGCCCATCCAGCCCTCGGCCTTGACCCATTTGCCCGGCTCCAGGTCCTTGTAGCGCAGGAAGAAGTGCTCGATTTCCTTCACGAGCCACCCGTCGAGGTCCTCGAACTCCTGGATGTGGTCAAAGCGCTTGTCGGCAGGAACGCACACGAGCTTGGCGTCTCCGCCGCCGTCGTCGGTCATGTTGAACACGGCGATCGGGCGGGACTCCACGACGACGCCCGGGAACAGGTCGACGCCCGGGATGAAGACCAGTGCGTCCAGCGGATCGCCGTCTTCGCCCAGCGTGTCATCGAAGAAGCCGTAGTGCGTCGGGTACTGCATGGAGGTGAACAACACGCGATCCAGGCGAAGGCGGTGGGTCTCGTGGTCGATCTCGTACTTCACGCGCGATCCGGCGGGGATCTCGATGGTGACGTCGTGGCTCATAAAAAGTCTCCTCGACTCTCGTGACCAGCGGCATGTGCGGACGCGGGCGCGTCCGATTGCCGTCTAGTCTTAGGTAGCTGCGCTTAAGGGTATATGGCGCACGCAGACTACGACGATTTCGGGGATGTTGAATGAAGCATGCGAGCCAAATCCAGCGTCTGGGCATCACCTCGATCGTTGCCGGGTTGCTGCTGGGGCTGCTGGCGTTCTTCCTCATCCCGGTCATGGCCTCGGGTGCCGCGTCGAAGCCGTCCGCCGCACAGCCGGTGGCCCCGGACCTCGCCGCCGTCGGCGCCATGGCTCTGCCGCCGCTTGATCCCGCGGCCCCTGCACCCGTTGCCGGAGCGCTTGCCGCGACACTGGATCCGATCCTGTCGTCTTCCCCGGCCGACGTCTCGGTCAGCGCCGGCGTCCTCGACGTGGCAAGCGGCGAGGAACTGTATTCGCTTTCCGGCAACCAGCCGGGCATCCCGGCCTCGAGCCTGAAGGTGTTCACGGCCATTGCCGCCACCCACGTCTTCGGCGAGGGCCATCGTTTCACCACCAAGGCCGTGCTCAAGGACCCGGACACCGTCGTGCTGGTGGGCGGGGGAGACGTGCTGCTGGGGTCCGGCACTGGATCGGCATCCACCAGCGGCAGGGCAGGTCTCGAAACCCTCGCAAAGCGGGCCGCGACCTCCCTGCGCCAGGCCCACGCGGCCGGGGAAACCGGGGATGCCTTGTCCGTCGAGCTCGACGACTCGCTCTTTGCCGGCCCCGCGCTGAACCCCGACTGGGACGCATCGCTGGTCAGCACCAACAACATCGCGCCGCTTTCCCCCGTCGCCATGTACGCGGCGCGCGCCAATGCCAATCCGAAGGCGGAACGGGTGGGCGACCCGGGCATGCATGCGGCGACGGCCTTTGCCAAGGCATTGCGCGCGGCAATGGGCACGGCCGACGGAGGCCCGCAGGTCGCCATCGAGGTCACGCGCGCCGACCCCGGAGTCCAGGGCACCGAGCTGGCCGCCGTCAGCTCCGCCACGCTGGGTGAACAAACCAGGTTCATGCTGGAGGTCTCGGACAACTACGTGGCCGAGGCGCTCGGCCGCCTCGTCGCGGTGGAGCTGGGGCAGACCGGCGACTACGCGCACGGCGCCGCCGCGGTGACGCAGGTGATCGCGGACCTGGGCATCGACACCACGGGGATTGAGCTGAGGGACACCTCCGGCCTGGCCAACACCAACCGCGTCGCACCCCTGGCCCTGGCCCGGGCACTGGCGTATGCGGCCACCTCCGAACATGCGTCGCTGCGCAACCTCAGCTACGGCCTGCCGGTTGCAGGCGCCACCGGGACCCTGTCCACCCGGCTGGGTGCCGCGCAGACGCGCGGGCTGGTGCGCGCCAAGACCGGGTCGCTCATGGAGGTCTCCAGCCTCAGCGGGCTCACCGTGACCCGGGACGGCCGCTTGCTGGCCTTCTCGTTCTTCGTGAACACCAGCGACCGTTCCATCGGGCCGAACCGGGCAACGCTCGATGCCGCGGCCGCGGCGCTCACCGGCTGCGGATGCCGCTAGTCCCGCCGGCCGGGCCGCCGGGGGGCCGGGCGGGCCGGGCGGGCAAAAGTTTTTTGGCCCAGCGCGCAATCACGCCGTGCGGGACAAAAGCGTGATGGGATGGAAGGCATGGACACCACCGAATTCCGGCTGATCAATTGGGACCTCGCCGCCGGCACAGCGGCCAAGCTGGTCGGCGCGGGCCCGAGCCTCACCGGCACCGAGATTGCGGCGGTGGTCGCCGACCTGCGCGCCAAGGCCGACGCATCGGTCGAACACGTGCACCGCATCACCGGACTGGAGGCGGCCGCGGACCTGCGCGACTCGCAGGTGCTCATCGTCGATCGGCCCGGCTGGGCCAAGGCGAACACCCAAAGTTTCGAGGCGATGCTGGGGCCCGCCATGGAGCACCTGGCCGTCACCCGCGGCGAAAAGATCAGCGAGGCCGCCCAGGTGCTTTCCTCCACGGCCACCGGCGTGGAAATGGGCGCCATCCTGGCCTTCATGTCCTCCAAGGTGCTGGGCCAGTACGACCCCTTCGCGGGCCTGCTGCGCGCGGACCTGCCCTCCGGCGGCCGGCTGATGCTCGTGGCGCCGAACATCGTGGCCATCGAGCGGGAACTAAAGGTCGACACCGACGACTTCCGGCTCTGGGTCACCCTGCACGAGCAGACCCACCGGGTGCAGTTCGCCGCAGCACCCTGGCTGCGCGAGCACCTGCAGTCAAAGATCGCGGAGCTGTTGGCCTCGCTGCTGGCCGAACCCGAGGCCCTGGGCGAGCGGCTGCGTGCCGCCGCGTCCGAGGTCATCCGCGGCAAGAAGGACCTGGAAGCAGCGGACGCCGGCCGCCCCGGGAGCGGGGACACCGGGCTGCTGGCGGGCCTGCGCACCGGCGAGCAGAAGGCGATCCTCTCGCACATCACCGCGGTGATGTCGTTGCTGGAGGGACACGCCAACGTGGTGATGGACGCCGTGGACTCCTCGATCGTGCCCTCGGTGCGCACCATCCGCCAGCGTTTCGGCGCCCGCGGCAAGGACCGCGGCATGGTGGAGAAGTGGCTGCGCAAGCTGCTGGGCCTGGATGCGAAGATGCGCCAATATGCCGATGGGCAGCGCTTCGTCTCCCGTGCCGTGAAGCTCATGGGCATGGAGGGCTTCAACCGGGTCTGGGAGGGCCCGGAGAACCTGCCCACCGAACACGAACTGCACCACCCCGCCGCGTGGGTGGCGCGCATGGGCGGATCACCTGCCGGGGACCAGACCCCGGCAGGCAACTAGCGGCAAGCCCCACGGGAGGGACGACGATGGGCGGAAAGCTGCCGCGGGTGCTGGCCGATGCCCGCAACGCGATCCGGGCCATGGTGCCGCCCGGCGGCAAGGTGCTGGTGGCCTGCAGCGGCGGGGCCGATTCGCTGGCGCTTGCTGCCGCGGCGGCCTTCCTGCACCGGGCGCGGGAGATCGACGCGGGGGCGGTCGTCGTCGACCACCGGATGCAGCCCGGCAGCGCCGAGGTGGCGCAACGGGCAGCAGCCCAATGCCGGGCCCTGGGCCTGGACGAGGTGCTGGTCCTCCCGGTGGAGGTGGACGGCGGCAGTGAACAGGCGGCGCGCACTGCGCGCTATGCCGCCTTTGCCCGGGCGCTGGAGGACAGCGGCGCCGGCCACGTGCTGCTTGGCCACACCCTCGACGACCAGGCCGAACAGGTGCTGCTCGGCCTGGCGCGCGGCTCCGGGACGCTCTCGCTGGCAGGGATGCCGGCGGCACGCGGGCAATACCTGCGCCCGCTGCTGGGCCTGGGACGGGCGGATGTCGAGGCGATCTGCCGGCACGAGGGGCTCGAATACTGGAACGACCCGACCAACACCGACCCGCGCTACCTGCGCAACCGGGTGCGCCACGAGCTGATGCCGGTGCTGCGCTCGGTGCTGGGGGACCAGGTGCCCGCCGCCCTGGCACGCACCGCGGCTCTGGCGCGCGCCGACGCCGAATACCTCGACGGGCTGGCCGCCAGCGCGCTGCACGACGCCGTCCTCGCCCCGGGCCCGGCACTCGCCGAGGAGGCCTCGGCCGCCGCCTCCGCGGTGTCCTCCATCCACCTGGCCCGGCTGCGGGCCATGCCCGAGCCCCTGCGCACCCGCGCGCTGCGCCTGTCCGTGGTGCGGCTGGGCGCACCGGCACCGGACTTCGAACGGCTGCGGGCATTGAACGCGCTGGTCCTCGGGTCGAAATCCGCCGGCCCCATCCAGCTGGAGGGCCCGGTGGAGGCCACCCGGATCGCCGGAGCCAGGCTTCCCGCCGGCGCCGCGCCCTTCCTGCGGCTGGACGCCAGCGGCCTGCGGCCCGGCGACGGGTGAGAATTGCCTCACACCACGGGGCCGACTGCCGCCAAGTCGCGGCAACTTCGGGGGTGCCGCGCTCCGCACCGCAAGCCAGACTGTGGCACTCTAGTTCGTGGGTGGAAAACCCCCTTCGACCGGTATATCGCCGACCCCAGAACCAGGAGCCCTCGTGGATTCGAAAGATGTCAGCGCCGATTTGGCGCATGTCCTCTACACCAAGGAAGAAATCCAGGCCAAGATCAATGAGCTTGCCGCCCGGATCGACGCCGACTACGAAGGCCGGGACATCCTGGTTGTCGGCGTCCTCAAGGGCGCCGTGATGGTCATGGCCGACCTGGTCCGCGCGCTGCACAGCCACGTGACCATGGACTGGATGGCGGTCTCGTCCTACGGTTCGGGTACCCAGTCCTCCGGCGTCGTGCGGATCCTCAAGGACCTCGACACCGACCTGCTGGGCAAGGACGTGCTGATCGTCGAGGACATCATCGACTCCGGCCTGACGCTGTCCTGGCTGCTGGCCAACCTGCACTCCCGCGGCCCGGCCTCGGTCGAGATCTGCACCCTGCTGCGCAAGCCGGAGGCCGCAAAGGTGGAGATCGACGTGAAGTACGTCGGCATGGAGATCCCCAACGAATTCGTTGTCGGCTACGGCCTGGACTTCGACGAGAAGTACCGCAACCTGGACTTCATCGGGACCCTGGCACCGCACGTCTACCAGTAGCCGGCGGCACCAGCCCGCTCCAGCATCCCTTTTGTGGTGTGCCATGGCCGTTTCCGGTTCCCGGGGGCGGCCATTGGTGTTCTTACGCCCAAAGGGGAACTTATCGCCTTGCCCATCCGTGGGTATCAAATAGGGCGTTTACTTAATGAGCGTGTAGCAAGATTACCGGCGTCGCCCAGGCGCCCGGGCCGCCAGTGCCCGAAAGCAGGAGGGATGGGGCGGGACCCCCAATCAATGAACGCGAAAAAGATCTTCAACAGCTGGATCGTATGGGTGCTGCTTGGCGCCGCGGTGCTGCTGATTTTCCTGCCGACGCTTCTGGGCGGCAACTCCGGGCGCATCGACACCTCCGTCGGCATGCAATTGCTCAGGGACGACAAGGTCACCGAGGCGAAGATCTTCGACGGCGAGCAGCGCGTGGACCTGACGCTGAAGGACCCGCTGAACCTCGACGGCGAGGACAAGGGCACGAACGTCTCGTTCTTCTACTCCCAGCCGCGCGGCACCCAGGTGGTGGATGCGGTCAACGAGGCCAACCTCTCCGGCTACACCGACCAGCCGGTGCAGAGCAACTGGTTCACCTCCATGCTCGGCTTCATGATCCCGATGATCCTGATCGTGGGCCTGTTCTGGTTCATCCTTTCCCGCTCCCAGGGCGGCGGATCCAAGGTCATGCAATTCGGCAAGTCCAAGGCGAAGCTGATCACCAAGGACATGCCGCAGGTGACGTTCGTCGACGTTGCAGGTGCCGAAGAGGCAGTGGAGGAACTCCACGAAATCAAGGAGTTCCTGCGCGAACCGGGCAAGTTCCAGGCCGTCGGGGCCAAGATCCCCAAGGGCGTGCTGCTGTACGGCCCTCCGGGCACCGGCAAGACCCTGCTGGCCAAGGCCGTCGCCGGCGAGGCGGGCGTCCCCTTCTACTCGATCTCCGGCTCGGACTTCGTGGAAATGTTCGTCGGCGTCGGCGCTTCCCGCGTCCGCGACCTCTTCGAGCAGGCCAAGGCCAACTCCCCCGCCATCATCTTCGTCGACGAGATCGACGCCGTCGGTCGCCACCGTGGCGCCGGCATCGGCGGCGGCAACGACGAGCGCGAACAGACCCTCAACCAGCTGCTGGTCGAGATGGACGGCTTCGACGCCAACACCAACGTCATCCTGATCGCCGCGACCAACCGCGCCGACGTGCTGGACCCCGCGCTGCTGCGCCCGGGCCGCTTTGACCGACAGATCCCGGTGGAGGCACCGGACATGATCGGCCGCGAGCAGATCCTCAAGGTCCACGCCCAGGGCAAGCCGATGGCCACCAACGTCGACCTCAAGGCAGTTGCCAAGAAGACCCCCGGCTACACCGGTGCCGACCTGGCCAACGTGCTCAACGAGGCAGCGCTGCTCACCGCACGCTCCAACGCCCAGCTGATCGACGACCGCGCCCTGGACGAGGCCATCGACCGCGTCATGGCCGGCCCGCAGAAGCGCAGCCGCCTGATGAAGGAACACGAGCGCAAGATCACCGCGTACCACGAGGGCGGCCACGCGCTGGTGGCAGCCGCCATGCGGCAGACCGCACCGGTCACCAAGGTCACCATCCTGCCGCGCGGACGCGCCCTGGGCTACACCATGGTGGTGCCCGACGACGACAAGTACTCGGTGACCCGCAACGAGCTGCTGGACCAGATGGCGTACGCCATGGGCGGGCGCGTGGCCGAGGAAATCGTCTTCCACGACCCCTCCACCGGCGCCTCCAACGACATCGAGAAGGCCACCGCCACCGCGCGCAAGATGGTCACCGACTACGGCATGAGCGAGCGCGTGGGCGCCGTGAAGCTGGGTTCCTCCTCCGGGGATGCCATGTACGGGCAGCCCTCCAGCCGCGACTACTCCGACGCCATGGCCAACGTGGTCGACGAGGAGGTCCGCGCACTGATCGACACCGCACACGACGAGGCCTACGCCGCGCTGACCGAGAACCGCCACGTGCTTGACCGCCTGGCGCTGGCCCTGCTCGAGCATGAGACGCTGAACCAGAAGGAGATCGAGGAAATCTTCCACGACCTCACCAAGCGTCCCGAGCGCGACGTCTGGCTGAGCAAGGACAGCCGCCCCGTCCACGCGGCCGGACCCGTCCTCTCCGCGAAGGAAATAGCCGCCGATGCGGCAGCTGCAACGTCAGGCGACGTCACCGGCGAGTAACCCATCGCACACACACGCTAGGATCTGAGGGTGAACGAGATCGATCAGCTTGAAGACGACAACGTCCAGCGCGCCGGCGGCGTGGACCTGGTCCGCATTGAAAACGCCGTGCGCGAGATCCTGCATGCCATTGGCGAGGACCCTCAGCGCGACGGGCTGCTGGAGACGCCCAAGCGCGTGGCCAAGGCCTATGCGGAGTTCTTTGCCGGGCTCCACGAGGACCCGGCGGACCTCCTGGCCACGACCTTCGACATCGAACACGATGAGTTGGTCCTGGTCAAGGACATCCCGTTCTACTCGACCTGCGAACACCACCTGGTGCCGTTCCACGGCAGCGCCCACGTCGGCTACATCCCCGGCCCGGAGGGCAAGGTCACTGGCCTGAGCAAGCTGGCCCGGCTGGTGGAGGTCTACGCCCGCCGCCCGCAGGTCCAGGAACGACTGACCACGCAGATCGTTGACGCACTTGTCGCGCACCTGAACCCGCGCGGCGCCATGGTCGTCGTCGAATGCGAACACATGTGCATGTCCATGCGGGGCGTCCGCAAACCGGGCGCCAAGACCGTCACCAGCGCCGTGCGTGGCCAGCTACGCGAACCGGCCACCCGCGCAGAGGCCATGAGCCTCATCCTCGGAAAGTAGGTAACACCCCCATGTCACTTGGAGCAATCCCCGGAACCGGTCCGGCCACCAGCCCGCTGCCGGTCATCAAGAAGATCACGGCCCGCACCCTGGCCGACCTGCCCGCCGACCGCACACTGGTCATGGGCATCCTGAACATCACCGAGGATTCCTTCTCGGACGGCGGGAAGTACAAGAGCGCCGACGACGCCATCTCCCACGGCCTGCGCATGTACTACGGCGGGGCAGACATCATCGACGTCGGAGGGGAATCCACCCGCCCCGGCGCCGAGCCCGTGGACCCCGACGAGGAACAGAAGCGCATCCTGCCGGTCATCACGGCGCTGGCCAAGGCAGGGGCGATCATCTCGGTCGACACCATGCACACCTCCACTGCCCGCGCCGCCCTGGCGGCCGGCGCGCACATCATCAACGACGTCTCCGGGCTGACGCACGAGCCGGACATGCCGGCTCTCATGGCCGAGACCGGCGCCCCCTACGTGCTGATGCACCGCCGCGGGGACGCCGCCACCATGGTCACGGAGGCCAACTACACCGACGTGGTCTCCGAGGTCATCGAGGAGATGCTCGCGCTTCGCGAGCGCTTTGTTGCCGCCGGCGTCAAGCCCGAGGCATTGATCCTGGATCCGGGGCTGGGCTTCGCCAAGGACCACGAGCACAACTGGGAACTGCTCAATGCCCTTGACCGCTTCACCGCGCTGGGCCACCGCGTCCTGGTGGGCACCAGCCGCAAGCGCTTCCTGGGCGCCCTGCTGACCGTCGACGGCAAGCCCGCCGCACCGACCGAACGCGACGCAGCGACCGCCGCCACCAGCGCGCTTGCTGCCGCCAACGGTGCCTGGGGCGTGCGCGTGCACGACGTTCCCTCGTCCCTCGACGCCATCAAGGTCGCCCACGCCTGGTCCGCGGCCCGCGTCCCGGCACTCTAGGAAGCCCGGCCGGGGGAACACCATGCGCAGCGACACCATCACCCTGAGCGGCATCACCGCCATCGGGCACCACGGCGTCTTTGAGCACGAGAAGCGCGACGGGCAGCCATTCACCCTCGACGTCGTGCTGCACACCGACATCCGGAAGGCGGCGGCCAGCGACAATGTCGCCGACACCGCGCACTACGGCGAACTCGGCGAGCTCGTGGTCGCCCAGATCCAGGACGGTCCCTGGGACCTGATCGAGACGCTGGCGGAAAAAACCGCCGCGGCGATCCTGGGTTCCTTCCCCACCGCCTCGGGGGTCGAGGTCATCGTGCACAAGCCCAAGGCACCGATCACCGTGACCTTTTCCGACGTCACGATCCACATCCACCGCGAACGGGAGTGAACCGAATGGTTTCCTGCATCCTTGCCCTGGGTTCCAACCTGGGCGAACGTGCCGGAACGCTCCAGGCCGCGGTTGCCGAACTGGCCGCCACACCGGGAATCGAGGTGGTGTGCGTCTCCGACACCGCGGTGACCAAGCCCGTGGGCGGGCCCGCAGGCCAACCCGACTTCCTGAACCTGGTGCTGCGCATCAACACCGACCTGGCCCCGCTGGGGCTCCTGGCAGCCTGCCAGGCCATTGAGCAGGCACACCACCGCACCCGCGAGGTGCGCTGGGGCCCGCGCACCCTCGACATCGACGTGATCACCTACGGTGGGCAAACCAGCGACGACCCGGTGCTGACGCTGCCGCACCCGCGGGCCGCGACGCGCGGTTTCGTGCTGCTGCCCTGGTCCTGGATGGAACCCGACGCCACGCTGGCCGGGACGCCGGTGGCCGAGCTGGCCGCCGCCGCGGCGGACACCCCGGGCATCAAACGTGCCGAAGTGGAGGCCTAGGCCGATGAACTCGCTGCGGCCCCTGTGGGTCTTCACGGTGCTGGTGATCGGCGTCGTCGCCGGCTACGCCCTGCAGATCCTGGCCACCACCCGCGGCTACCCGGTGCCGGTGCTGCACTGGACCTCGCTGGTGTCCATGGGCGCTGCCTGCCTGATCACGCTGGTGATGGGCATCCGCATCAAGCTCTACACCTCCGGGCGGACCAAGAGGCGGGTGGACCCGATTGCCGCGGCCAGGACCCTGGTGCTGGCCCAGGCCAGCGTGTATGCCGGGTCCACCATCGCCGGATGGCACGGCGGGATCCTGCTGGGGCTGGTCACCGCGGCAGGATTGGGCAGCGAGGCGGTGAAATCATCCTTGGTGATGATCGGCGGTGCGCTGGTGATGGTTATCGTGGGATGGGTTGTGGAACAGTTCTGCAAGCTGCCCCCGGAAGATCCTTCGGACCCGGCGGCCAAGACCGAGGGCGAGGACGAGGAAGGCTATGCAGCAGGAACCAATTGACCCGGCCGGGATCCACTGGACCCGGGTGTCCCCGAGCTACGCAAAGGTCCGCATGGTGGGCTGGGGCATTGGCGCGCTGGTGACGCTGGCGGTGCTGTGCATGCCGCTGGTGCTGAACCGGTTCGGGGTGTGGACCGGCTTCCCGCTCTGGCTGGCCATTGCCATCCCCGCGGTGGCGGTGGCCATCGACATCATTCGCCTGGTGCTGATTCCGCGCCAGGTTGCAGCGATCGGCTATGCCGAGCGCGAGGACGACCTGCTGGTGCGCCAGGGGCTGATGTTCCAAAGGGTGCTGGTGGTTCCCTACGGCCGGATGCAATTCGTCGACGTGGCCGTCGGACCCATCGACAGGATGCTGGGACTGTGCAAGGTCAAGCTGCACACCGCCGCGGCCGACGCCACCGCCGAGATCCCCGGCCTGCCCCTGGCAGAGGGCACGCGCCTGCGCGAGCAGCTTGCGGCCCGCGGCGAATCGCGTTTGGCCGGGCTGTGAATCCCCCATCCGCCCCTGAGCCCGGTGCACCCGAGGTGCCGTGGCACCGGGTCCACCCGGTCTCGCCCTTGGTGCGCGGCTGGCTCGCCGTGGTGGCCATCGCCTTCGTCTACGGGCAAAACACCCTCTCCTCCTTCTTCGGCGAGGAGGAACCAAGCCGCGGACCCGATTTTGTCTCCGGCGCCCCGCTGCTGGTTTCGCTGCTCATCGGCGGCGGCATCCTGCTGCTGATCCTGCTGGGATTCTTCGGCTCCTGGTGGTTCACCAAGTACCAGATCACCGAGCGCCACGTGAACGTGAATTCCGGCATGGTCTTCCGCCAGCAGCGCCAGGCACGCATCGACCGGGTTCAGTCGATCGACATTGCCCAGCCGCTGGTCGCCCGGATTTTCGGGCTGGCCGAGCTGCGCTTCGACGTCGCAGACTCCGGCTCCGCCGCCATGAACCTGGCCTTCGTGAAGCTTTCCGAGGCCCACGAACTGCGCAACGCCATCCTGGCCCGCGCCGCGGGGCTGCAGGCAACCAATGTTTCCCCGCCACCGGTTGCACCGGCCGGCGAGCCGGGGCCCGCCGGTGGCCAGTTTCCGGAACCCGGGCAAATGGCGGATGCGAGGTTCCCGCCCGCCGATGCGGCGCCGCGCGGCCCCCGGGCAGCGAGCGAACGCGTGGTCGCCAGCGTCCCGCTGGGCCGGCTGGTCGGTTCCATCCTGTTGCGCCCGTCCACGGTGTTCATGGTGCTGGGCCTTATCGGGCTGGCCATCGCCATGTCCAACATCGAGGGTTTCGCGCCGTTCTACCTGCTTCCGGCGCTGCTGGGCATGGCTGGCGCGCTGTGGAACAACCTCAACACCGGCTACAACTTCAAGGCCGCCACGAGTGCCGACGGATTGCGCGTGGGCTACGGGCTGCTGGATACCCGCCACCAAACGGTGCCCCCGGGGCGGGTGCAGGCCATCAAGGTTTCCGCCCCCCTCTTCTGGCGTCCGATGGGCTGGTACAAGGTCGCGGTCAATGTCGCGGGCATCGGGGGAGGGGCCGCGAACGACGCGGAGCAACGCAGCGTGCTGCTGCCGGTGGGCACCTACGAGGACGTGCTCGCGGTGCTCTCGGTGGTGCTGCCGTCCCCCGGGGTGGAGGCGCCGCGCGAATTCTTTGCCGCCGCCATCAACGGCAGCGGCACAGCGCACGGCTTCGTGGTTTCCCCTCCCCGGATCCGCCCGCTCGCGCTCCTGGCCTACCGCCGGCAGGGCTACGCGCTGACCGACACCGCGTTGGTGGCACGCAACGGCGCGCTTCACCGCACCATCGCCATCGTTCCGCACGCCCGCACCCAAGGGCTTTCCCTGCGCCAGGGCCCCCTGGCCCGGCGGATGGGCGTGGTTGACCTGGCCCTTGCCACGATCCCCGGGCCGGTGGTGCCGGTGGTGCGCCAGCTCGACATCGATGCTGGACGGGACCTGTTTCTTGAACAGGCAGACCGAGCCGCCGCGGCACGGAAGCAAACGGACTCGAACCACTGGCTGGGAGACGCATGAGAAACACGGGCAAGCCGGGACGGCTGGGAGTGGGCGTCATTGGCGCCGGCAAGGTCGGCGCCGTGCTGGGTGCGGCGCTGCGCGCGGCCGAGCACCAAGTCATCGGGGTCCACGCGGTCTCCGAGTCCTCGCTCGAACGAGCGGAGCTGCTCCTTCCCGATGTCCCGGTGCTGCAGATCCCGGAGATCCTGCGCCGCGCCGAACTGGTCATCCTGGCGGTGCCCGACGACGCGCTGGCGGACCTGGTCTCAGGGCTCGCTGCGGCCGGACATTGGCAGGTGGGCCAGCTGGTGGTGCACACCGCCGGGCGCTACGGCACCGAGGTGCTGGCTCCGGCAATGGCAGCCGGCGCCATCGGGCTGGCCATCCACCCGGCCATGACCTTTACCGGGATGAGCATGGACCTGGAGCGGCTCGGCGATTGCGTCTTCGGGGTCACCGCCTCGAATATGGTTCTTCCCATCGCCCAGGCGCTCGTGGTGGAAATGGGAGGCGAGCCGGTGGTCATCGACGAGGAGGACCGGGTCAAGTACCACGCGGCGCTGTCGCACGCCTCCAACCACCTGGTGACGGTTGCCGGGCAGGCGGCGGGCATCTTGGCGGGCATCGGCGTCGAGCATCCCGAGCGGGTGCTGTCCGCGCTCATGCGTGCCTCGCTGGAAAATGCGCTGGCCTCAGGGGAGGGCGCGCTGACCGGGCCGGTGGCCCGCGGGGATGTGCAGACGGTTGCCGCGCACCGGGCCGCACTGGCCGGAGAGGACATCGGTGAGGACACCCGGGAGGGCTACCTGGCCATGAGCCGGGCGACCGCGCTGCGCGCCCATGCCCGCGGGTTGATCAACCGGCAGACCCTCGACGGGATCCTGGCCGCATTGGGCGCACCGACACACTAGGGCCATCGGCGGAACCCGCGGATAAACTGGGCCGGTGAGCACACCAGCAGATACCGTCAGCCGCACTCCCCGCATCGTCCGCACGGCGGCCGAGCTTTCGGCGGCGATTGCCCGGGCCATCGAGTTCAATGCCCCGGAGCAGGGCACCGCAACCTTGGGGCTGGTGCCCACCATGGGAGCCCTGCACTCGGGCCACGAGTCCCTGGTTTCCACCGCCCGGGCGCACAACGACGTGCTGGTGGTCAGCATCTTCGTCAACGAGCTGCAATTCAACGATGCGCAGGATTTTGCCAGATATCCGCGCACCCTCGAGGCCGACGTCGAGATCCTGGCCCGCGCCGGCGCCGACATCGTCTTTGCCCCACAGGCTTCGACGGTCTACCCCGACGGCCGCCCACTGATCAAGATCGATTCGGGGGAACTGGGATCGAAGTTCGAGGGCGCTTCGCGACCGGGCCACTTCGACGGGATGCTCGCCGTGGTGGCCAAGCTGCTCCACTTTGCCATGCCGCCCGCCACGCTTGGGGTACCCGTTTCCTATCGCGCGTATTTTGGACAGAAGGACGCGCAGCAGCTGGTGCTCATCAACCGCATGGTGGCCGACCTGAACTACCCGGTCGAAATTTGCTCGGTGCCCATCATCCGCAGCGCCGAGGGACTGGCCCTTTCCAGCCGGAACCACTTCCTCACCGCGGAGCAGGCCAAGGCGGCCCTGGTCATCCACCGGGCATTGAGCTTGGTCAAGGAGCGGGCCGAACGGCATGAACCGCTGTATCTGGAGGACGCCGCGGGACTCTTCGAGATGGAACCCCTGGTGGAGCTCGACTACTTCGAGTTGGTTGACCCGCGTACCTTGCAGGAGCTGGCCTTCAATTGCCAGGACACCCCGTTCACCGGTGAGGGGTTGCTGCTGGTGGCGGCGAAGGTCGGCCAGGTCCGCCTGATCGACAACATGCCGCTGGGCTACTGAGCCTGCCGGCCCGGTTCGCCTACTTCGTGTCCCATCGGCGGGCAGCCTGCCGCAACAGCGACCGGAAACGTGCGAGGTCCGCGACGATTTCCGCGGCGCTTTGCCCCGTAGTCGAAAGCCCCGCAGACTGGCCGGCATAGACCGGAGCAAGGGAGGTGTCTCCCTCGGCGCGGGCGCCGTTGATCGATTTGGTCAGGGAATCGTCTGCCTTCACCGCGGCACTGAGGGCCTCGAGGTTCTCGGCCCAGGTGTCGCTGAAGTCGTTGCGCAAGGCCCGGCCGCCGTATTGAACCGGCCAGTCAATGCGCTGGGCAATGTCAAAGGCGCGGGTGTAGACGGTGTCATCCAGGCCGGCCGCCCCGATGGAATCCTTGATGTTGCGGTGGCTGGTCGATTCCGTCGCGGCGGCGAAACGCGTTCCGATCCATGCGGCCGATGCGCCGGCACCCAGTACGGCGGCGACCCCGGCGGCCGTGGCCAATCCTCCCGCGGCAATGACGGGCTTGCCGGTTCGTTCCAATGCCAGCTGAAGCAGGGGAAGGGTGGACACCTCATTGCGTCCATGACCTCCTCCCTCATTCCCCCGGCAGATCACCACATCGATGTCGTCTTCCAGTGCGCGGGAAAGTTCTGCTGCATTCCCGACCTGCATGCCCACCAAGGCGCCGGACTCATGTGCAAGGGATGCGGCGGGTCCGGGTTCCCCAAAGCTGATGCAGACGAAGGAAGGGCCGTGATCCAACACCTGCTCCAGCGGTTCAAGGTTCTTTGCCAGGACCCAGGCCATGAGTCCGGCGCCCCACCCCCGACCGGATGATGCGGCAAGTGTTGCCTCGTTGTCGATCCACTCCTTGGTGGCATTGCCACCGATGCCCAGCGTGCCAAAGCCTCCGGCGGCAGAAACGGCTGCAGCCAGTGCGCCGCCGGCCGCACCGGCCATCGATGCGTTGAAGATTGGCTCGGTGTAACCGAGTATCTGCTGCAATGGGTTGAGGGATTTCTGAATGGGCGATGCGTTTACGGGAATATCAGGCATGTTTTCAGTCTATGGCCGACCCCTGACGCTGTTGTGATGCAGGGCTCAGTTGACGTTTCCGACGGAATGACCGAGAAATGCAGCCCCAGCGGGGCCGGGGCCTCTACTTTCCGGGGGTTTTGGCCGGTTGATGGTGAGGGTTCCTGCCGTTTGGACATTCGGGCCGGATGCGCGTAGAGTTATTTCTCGCACCGAGCACCGCAACGTAGCCCGAAAGGGTGAAGCGCGGAGCCGATTGCAAAGAATTCCAAA
>NZ_JBIXLM010000027.1:0-59993 GCF_045798545.1 Paeniglutamicibacter sp. ORCA_105
CCTTGGCGCGATTGTGCGCGACACTTTGCTTATGAAAGAAAAGATCACGCTTGTGCCCACCCGCAGAAGTGTCATTGGCGCCGCGCTGGTTTCCGGCGCCGCGGTGACCTTGGTGTCGTGCGGGTCCGGCGATAAGGCCCAGGATCTCCCGGAAGCCACCGGCACCGGTACAGACGCCATCGATGTCTCCCGTTTGCCGGTGGACGGTACCGCATCGGTCACCGTCAACGGAAGCGGATACCTGCTCTACCGACCCGACGAGGCAACCGTCCTCGCGTACACCTCCGTGTGCACGCACCAGGGATGCAAGGTCGGCAGCGGCAGCGGCGAAACCTTCGAGTGCCCGTGCCACGGCTCCAAGTTCTCCAAAGCCGATGGCTCGGTCGCCCAGGGCCCCGCCGACGCTTCGCTGAAGCGCTTTCCGGCTGCGATCGAGGGTGACAAGGTCAAGATCTTCCTCTGATCCGGGAGCCTGCCGGGCCCCGGCAGGGGTTGTAAGTGACATCGCACGGCCACTTCGATCCTGCCTGCGCACGTGCATGAAATGATGGGAATCATGACTTCGCTTTCTTCCCCCATCACGCGTCGCGCCTTTGGTGGCACCACCGTGGCAGCCGGTGCCACCCTGGCCCTTGCCGCCTGCGGCGACGGTTCCTCGGCGGCACCCAACAACGTGCCCTCCGCCCCTCCGGAGCCCGTCGGCACCGGCACCGTGGTGGCGACCACCGCCGAATTGGCCGTGGGTACGCGCCTGTCGGTTGAAGCGGTCCTCACCCAGGGCGAGGCAGCGGGTAGGCAGGCAGGTTTCCTGCTGTTCCGCCCGAGCCAAAAATCCGTTCTCGCCTACTCGGCAATCTGCACCCACCAGGGATGTGCCGTCGGCGCGAAGTCGCCCAACGACGACGAGGCGTTCTACTGCGCCTGCCACGGCTCGTTCTTCCAGCCCGAGGACGGCAAGGCCGTCGCCGGTCCTGCCCGCGGCGCGCTGGAGCGCTTTGCCGCGGAAATCAAGGGCGATGACGTCCTCATCTACGTCTAGGGTGCCCCTTGGTTGGGCCTTTCGGCGGCCGGGCACCCGAGACTAGGCATCGAAGCCGTGGGTCATGAACCCGACGGTTCCCTCATCGAGCCCCGACAGCGAGAGCCAGCCGGCCTCGCTGGGTGCCCCGGGCACGCCGAAGGCCGTGGTGTTTGTTCCCCATCGGGTGCACACCAGCTCGTTCGCATCGTTGACCCAGTGGGTGGCAACCAACAGCCCGTCGGCCCAGGCCTCGAAACGCCGGGCCGATAGGATGCCGCCCAACGGGATGGGGAGTTCTTCGGGCGGGCCCACCTGCTGGATCCGCGCATTGGGTTCCGCGCGCCGAGGGACGAGGCGGTCGTGTATCTCCTGGCCGGACTCGTTCAGGCGCACATATTCCACCGGGTTCCCGGGATCCCGGATGGCCCGCTGCAACATCAGGATGTCTGCAAAGCTCGGCATGGATTCCACGGGCGGATCCTGCGTCTCCCGGCGCATGATCCGGGCCTGGTCCATGGTTAGGTCCCGGAACCAGCTCAGCTCCCAGGCATCGGAGCCCGGGTCAAGCCGCACGCGCGACTCTGCCCGATAGGGTTGGTCGCCCTCCTCCACCAGGACGCGGGTCAGCAACACGTTGGATTCAAGGTTCCGGTAGAGCACCCCGATCCGCTGCTGGTCGCGGACCAGCACATCCCACCGCTCAAAATCCTCTGGCATGCTTCTCCCATGGCTCGTTGGCCCCCAAGAAATCCCACACTACCGGCCCCGGCAGTCCCAACGGAGCCGATGCGTGATGCCGGGACCCACTTTCCGTTCTATGCCCTGGCGGCCCGGGCAGGTTCCATTCTGTGGACGCGGTGCGCGGTGGCAGCCATGAACGCCTCGTCATGGGTGGAGAAGAGCACGGCGCCGCCGCGGTCCAGCACCTTCCCGATCGCACCCCGCAGCCGCGCCACCCCTTCCGCGTCCAGCGCCTCGGTCGGCTCATCGAGCAACAGCACGCTCGGATCGCGCACCAGCACGGTGGCCAGGGCCACGAGGCGCCGGGCGGAGGCGGGCAACTCGTAGGGGTGGGTTTCCGCCTCGGCGGCCAGCCCCAGGGTGGCCAGCACCTCCGGGACCCGCGCCGCCTGAGGACCGCGTTTGGGCAGGCCGAAGGCGACCTCGCGGCGGACCGTCCGTTCAAAGAGCTGGTCGGAGGGATTCTGCATCAAGAGCCCGATGGACCCGCCGGGGCGCGCATGGTCAACGACCCGTCCGGCGCCGGGGCGCAGCAACCCGGCCGCTGCCTTGAGCACCGTGGTCTTGCCCGCCCCGTTCGGCCCGGCCAGCGCGACGCATTCACCGGCCCTCACCTGCAGGTCCAGTCCCGCCACCACGGGGTCGGCGGATCCCGCGTAGCCGAGCTCCGTGCTGGCGAACTCGAGCAGTAAGGCCGCGCCAGCGCGCGGATTCCGGTGAGCCGGTGGTGGTGCCGGCACGCTGCCGGCCACATCGGCGCCCTCGGCCGAGCTGGTGCTGCCGGCGCGCAGCGACAGCACCCGGTCTGCACCGGCCGCCAACCCATCGAGGCTGCGGGTGAGCAGCACCAGCGCTGTCCCCTCGGAGCGCAGGTGATCCAGCAGGGCCGAGACCTGGGCCGCCGCGGAGGCATCCAGGCCGGCCAGCGGTTCGTCCAGTACCAGCACCTGCGCGGCGCCCAGGGCGAGAGCGGCCAGCGCCACGAGGCGTTCCTGCCCGCCGGAGAGCTTCCCCGAATCACGGGTCAGCAGGGAGCCGATTCCAAGTTTCCGGGCCAGCGCGGCGATGCCCAGGCGCATGTCGGCGCGCGGCACCCCGGCGTTCTCGAGTCCCAGGGCCAGTTCCTCCTCCACGGTTTCGCGTACCCCGGAGAGGTAGTGCCGGGCATCCTGGGGCAGCATTCCGACGTGGCGGGCCCACCCCACCGGATCGATGCGCGGGTCGGCGCCGGCACCGTGGCGGATCTCCCGCCCGGCGAGGGTGATGCACCCGTCCAGGTCGTCGCCGTCGTGGCGGGGCAACATCCCCGCAAGCACCGCACCAAGCGTTGACTTGCCGGAGCCAGAGTCCCCCACGATTGCCGTCAGCGATCCCGGCGCCAGGGACAGGCAAATGCCGGCAAGCGTGTCGTGCTCGGCCCCGGAGTAACGGAAGCGTTCCAAGTCCAGCTCGAGCACTGCGTTGCGCGTCGTGCTCATGCGGCGGCCATCCATTCCGGGGCCAGGACCGCCAGGGGGCCGATGACGATGCAGGCAAGCGCTGCCCGGCGCAGTCGGCGCTGGGCGGCCGAGTCGGGCACCGAACGCAGGCGGGTGTGCGGCCCCGCAGCCGGGAAGCCGCGCGCGGCCAGGTGGGCGGAACGGTCGGCTGCGTCCTGCAGGGCGAAAAGCACCAACGGCACCGAGCACAGGCGGATCCGGCGCCACCAGCCAGCCGGCCCGGCACCGGCGGCCGCCCCGCGCAGCGCCTGCGCTTCACCGATGGCGCGCTGCCGTTCGGCCAGGCGGGGCAGCAGGGAAAGCGTGGCGGCCACCAGGTAGCCCAGTTGCGGCGGGGCGCCGGAGAGATCGACGGCGGCGACGAGGTCGTGCCTGTCGATGAGCAGCGTGCACAGCAGCCCGGCGACCACCAGCACGGCGGTGCGCAGCCCCAGCTGCCCGGCGGTGGCCAGCCCCTCGGTGGTGATCCTTAGCGGGCCGGCAGCGGCCAGCACATGGCTGCCGGTACGGTCGACCAGACCGTGGATCAGCAGCTGGGAGCCCCAGGCCGGCAGCAGGATGGCGGCAGCGATCCCTGCCAACCTCCGCCCACGGCGCGCCCGCACCGCCAGCAGCACGCAGCCCAGCAGCACCGTGGCGCTGAGCCACCAGCGGCCGGCTGCCGTGGTGGTGGCCACGACTGCCGCTGCGAGGGCGAGCACGGTGAAGGGATGCAATGGTGCGGTGCGGGACACTGGCAGCTTCCTAGCGGGAGCCGCGGCGGCCGAGCACCCGATAGCGGCGCACGAACGCGAAGCCTGCACTCAGCCGCCCGGGCAGCGCATACACCAGCAGCGCGGCGAGCAGGAAGACAATGGCCTTGTCCCCGGGATCGGAGATCAGCGCCTGCTTGGTCACGGCGCCCAGCAGCGAGTCCCCCATCGAGCGGAATGCGGCGACCAGCGCGCCGGTGCCCACCCCGGAGGTACCGCCGAAGACGAAGGCGGCGACGGGCGCGGAGAGAACGCCTACCAGGATCCCGGCCAAGAGCCCGGCCACCGGGGCCAGGTAGGGGCGGCGCAGCGCACCGAAGCGGGCGGCGGTGCCGGCCAGGAAGCCGACCAGCGCTGCACCGGCCGCGAAGGGCAGCACCGTCGGGTTGAACAACGACCAGATGAGCGTGCCGAGCACGCCGGTGGCTGCCCCGGCGCGGCGTCCGGCCAGGAAGCCGACCAGCACCGTGCCCAGCGAGTCCAGGTAGAGCGGGATCATCACGGACCCGACAAACTGGCCCAGCACGATGTTCAGCGCAAGTGCCACGGGGATCAGGGTGAGCGTGGAGACCGGCAGCTCGGGCAGCACGGCTGCGAGCAGCAGGAGCGCGGCTGCCAGGTAGGCCGCGAAGGTGGCCAGGGCAACCCCTTGGCCGAGGCCGTCGACGAGGCCGGTCGGCTGGGTCAGGACCAGGACGGTATAGGTGCCGGCCAGCAGGAGCACTCCGGCGGCGGCAAGGATCCGGCCGCGCAGGGCGTGCCCTGCGGCTTTCTCGGGCAGGGTCAGGTTCGGTGACATGGTGGGGGCATTCCTCGGGTGCTGGGGGCGCAGCCGGTGAGGACCGGTGGCGCAGCTGGGCGGGAGCGGGGGGGCCTATGTCACCTCGGCCCGGTGAATGATTCTAGCCGATTTGGCCCGGGCCCGGTTCCCCTTGGGGAGCCCCGTCCAGCCGCCTGGCGAGGGCACCGAGGCGGGAAACGAGTTCGGCAAACCCCGCCGCCGGATCGTTCCAGGACACGACGCGGGCGTTGGCGGGCTTTCCCCAGAGCGCGCGGAAGTCAGCCACGGTGGTTCCCGTCAACAACGGGGATTCGGTTTCGACATCCACGGTGGCACCGGCGCTGCGGTACTCGAGCGTGCCGGCGGCGATGCCGGCGGCAAAGTAGTCGTGTACGTGGGCGATGTAGCCCTGGTCGTAGTGGCGGTGGAATTCGAAGTAGAAACGCAGCGCGTCGGAAAGATAGCGCACCAACGGGTTCGAGGCGGTGCTGCGCGTGCCTTCCGGGTCCCCGGCAAGCACATGCTCGGGTTCGGCGCAGCCCGCCGCGGCGGCCAGGTCGGTGAGCAGCCCGGGCTGCATCTCGAAGCGCTCGGTGGAATCCAGCGAGCACACGATCGGCAACTTCTGGACGTCGAGACCCGCCTGGGCGGCCGCGGTGTAGGCCGCGTAGACCTCGGCGGCGGCGTGCGGGTCCACGTGGGTGTTCCACTCCGCGGTCGGGGTGGTGTTCCCCTGGTGGTAGAAGGCCCCGCCCATGATCACCACCCGGCCCAACAACCAGGGAAGCCGTGGTTCCCGGCGCAGCGCGAGCGCGAAGTTGGTCAGCGGGGCGCTCAGCAGGGCAGTGAGTTCCCCGGGGTTGGCGCGGGCTGCCTCGATCCAGTGGTCGACAGCGTCTATTCCATGGCCGGCGGCGGGTCCGGGATCCGGCAGCGTCGCGTAGCCGACCCCTTGCGGGCCATGGGTTTCCGGGGTGGTGGTCAGCGGGACCTGCAGCGGGGCCCGCGCGCCGATGAGCACCGGCACCTGCGGCTGCCCGCACAACGCCAACAGCGCCCGGTTGTTGGCAGCGACCTGGTCGGCGTCGACGTTGCCGGGCGTGGCGGTGACCGCCACGATCTCCACGTGGTCGCAGGCGGCCAGGTAGGCCAGCGCAAGTGCGTCGTCGATTCCGGTGTCGTTGTCCAACAGGATCCGGATGCGGGGCGTGTCCATCGGCTAGAAGAGCGCGATCTTGGGCACGGCCGGGAAGATCGCGTCCAGCTCGGCAAGGTCCTCGGCGCCTGGCTTCCAACCGGCGGAGGCGGCGTTCTGCTTCACCTGTTCGGGGCGGGTGGCCCCGGCAATGACGCTGGCCACGGCGGGACGGGATGCCAGCCAGGAGAATGCGACCTCCAGTTCGCTCAGTCCGCGGGCGGCGGCGAACGCACCGAAGTCGCGCAGCTGGCCGAAGTCGGCGGTGTCCATCAGGTGCCGTCGGGCGTGGGTCAGCCTGGAGCCTTCCGGGGCGGAGCCGCCGGAGTACTTGCCGGTCAGCAGCCCGTTGGCCAGCGGGAAGTAGGGCAGCAGGCCCAGCGAGTACGCCTGCGCGGCCGGTGCCACCTCGAGCTCGGCACGCCGATCGAGCAGGTTGTAGTGGTTCTGCGTGGAGACGAAGCGTGCCCCGCCCGCGGCGCGTGCGGTGAACTCGGCCTCGGCGATCTGCCACCCGGCGCGGTTCGAGTGCCCGATGTAGCGCACCTTGCCGGCTGACACCAGGTCATCGAGCGCGGCAAGGGTCTCCCCAATGGGCGTGAGCTGGTCCGGGGTGTGGAATTGGTAGAGGTCGATGTAGTCCGTGCCGAGCCGCCGCAGCGATGCCTCGACTGCCCGCACGATGTAGCGCCGCGAGCCGCGGGCACCGAAGTCGTTGCCGTTGGCGCCGCCCATGTCCATGCCGAACTTGGTGCCGATGACCACCTCGTCGCGCCGCTGCCCCAGTGCCTTGCCGAGCATGGTCTCGGACAGCCCGGGCTCCCTGCCGTAGGTGTCCGCGACGTCAAAGAATGTGATTCCCGACTCAAGGGCGGCGTTGATGACGGCGTCGGTGCCGGCCTGTTCCTCGGTCGCGGTGCCTGCCCTGCCCAGGTTGTTGCACCCCAGCCCCACGGCCGAAACCACCAGTCCGGATGCTCCCAATCGACGGTATTCCATGGCGCCCATGCGCATTAGTCCTTTCACCGGTGGTCCCTTGGCCAATGCCCTGCGCGTGCGCGGAAGGCATGGAGGCGGCTTGCTGTGCCCGCCTAAGCATTCAAGCATGCACCATGCCGGGCGGCACAGTGTGTCGGGGCCGAGGCGGCGTGGGTTCACGGTAAACGCCCATGAACCCTTAAGATGGGGGTTATGTCTAAAGTCCTCACCTCCCTGCCCGTTGGCGAACGCGTAGGTATCGCGTTCTCCGGTGGCCTTGATACTTCCGTCGCCGTTGCCTGGATGCGTGAAAAGGGTGCCATCCCTTACACGTACACCGGAGACCTCGGCCAATACGATGAGCCGAACATCGACGCCGTTCCGGGCCGCGCCCTGGAATACGGTGCAGAGGCCGCCCGCCTGGTCGACTGCAAGCCCGCCCTGGTCGAAGAGGGCCTCGTTGCCCTGGCCTGCGGCGCCTTCCACATCCGCTCCGGCGGAAAGGCCTACTTCAACACCACCCCGCTGGGCCGTGCCGTCACCGGCACCCTGCTGGTGCGCGCCATGCGCGAAGACGGCGTTGACGTGTGGGGCGACGGCTCGACCTACAAGGGCAATGACATCGAGCGGTTCTACCGCTACGGCCTGCTCTCGAACCCGAAGCTGCGCATCTACAAGCCGTGGCTTGACCCGGCCTTCGTGCAGGAGCTCGGCGGCCGCTCGGAAATGAGCGAATGGCTCGTTGAGCGCGACTTCCCGTACCGCGACTCCGCCGAAAAGGCATACTCCACCGATGCCAACATCTGGGGCGCCACACACGAGGCCAAGACCCTCGAACTGCTGAACACCTCGCTGGAATCGGTCCAGCCGATCATGGGCGTGCGCTACTGGGACGAATCGGTCGAGGTCAAGACCGAGGACGTCTCCGTGACCTTCGAGGCCGGCCGTCCGGTCGCCATCAACGGCGTCCGTTTCGAGAATGCCGTTGCGCTGGTCGACGAGGCCAACAAGATCGGTGGCCGCCACGGACTGGGCATGAGCGACCAGATCGAAAACCGCATCATCGAGGCGAAGTCCCGCGGCATCTACGAGGCCCCGGCCATGGCGCTGCTGCACATCACCTACGAGCGCCTGCTCAATGCGATCCACAACGAAGACACCGTGGCCAACTACCACGCAGAGGGCCGCCGCCTGGGCCGCCTGATGTACGAAGGCCGTTGGCTGGACCCGCAGGCACTGATGCTGCGCGAGTCCCTGCAGCGCTGGGTCGGATCCGCCGTCACCGGCACCGTCACCGTGCGCCTGCGCCGCGGCGACGACTACACGGTGCTGGACACCACGGGACCGAACCTCAGCTACCACCCGGACAAGCTGTCCATGGAGCGCGTTGGCGACTCCGCGTTCGGCCCGCTGGACCGCATCGGCCAGCTGACCATGCGCAACCTGGACATCGCCGATTCCCGCTCGCGCCTGGAGCAGTACGCCAACCAGGGCCTGCTCGGCGAGAAGACCGTGAAGCTGGTCGGCAAGCTGGAGGCCGGCGGCGCATCGGCAATCGTTGACGCCGAGACGGTCGACGCCGACGAATTGGCTTCCGATCGCGCCCTCGAGCGTGCCGCGTTTGATTCGGGCACCGACTAAATAGCAACACCGGCGTGCCCTTGAGGCCGCCGCATTTGGGGCGGGGCGCCCCTTGCCAGGAAACCGGCGAGGGCGCCCCGCCCTTTTTCATGACCTGGAATCGATGGCATCGAGGTCGCGCACCGCAAAGCGGTGGTGGTCCCATTCCTCCTGCAGGATCGTGTGGAGGCAACTCAGAATCGTCTCCGGGTGTTGGGGATTCCAGGGGTTCTCGCGCAGCAAGGCCAATTGGCCGGGCGTGAGCGCGGCGAGGAAGTCCCGCACCACGGCCACGCGCCCCGCCCTGGCCGCGAGCACCTCAGGACTCCCCCGTCTTCGAGCAGCCACGGCCCTTCGATTTCCATTCCCTTGACATTGGCCCCGCGCATCACGGTGCCCGGGTTCGCAGCACCGGTCCGTACCGGCTTGCTAGACTTCTCGACCACGCCACGTTGCCTACGTTCGGAGAATCCTTGTCGAAAAACATCCCACGCGCCCGGCTCTGGTCGTGGGCGCACGCCGAGCGCACCGCCCTGGCCCGCGACCTCGACGGGCTCGAGGACAAACAGTGGGCTACGACATCGTTGTGCGGGCGCTGGAGCGTGGAAGAGGTCGTGGCACACCTGAGTGCCGCGGCAAGTGTGGGCCCGGCTCGCTGGATGGCCAGCGTACTGGGCGCCAGGTTCAATTTCGACCTGCACAATGACAGGCGCCTGTCCGAGCACCGCGGGGCAACACCTGCCGAAACGTTGGCACGTTTTCGCGCGATCCTCACCAGCACCACCTCGACATTCGGTCCGGTCGAGGCGTGGTTGGGCGAAGTCCTCATCCACGGCCAGGACATCCGCGAGCCCTTGGGAATCGAACACGACGTCGATCCGGAGGCCGCCACCGCTCTCGCGGTTTTCCTGGCCCAACGGGATTTCACCGTTTCGAGCAAGACGAACATTGCCGGTTTGCGGCTCGAGGCGACCGACGGCCCTTTCGCCACGGGTGCGGGCCCACTGGCCAGGGGCACAACGATGGCGCTGGTGATGGCCATGGCCGGACGCGGAGCCTATTGCGGACAGCTGGACGGCGCGGGTGCCGAAGCGCTGCTGGCCCGGTGCACGGCGGCTGCGGGCAGCTGATCCCTGCCGGTGGACCTGCCCTGGGCAGCACAATGCCCGGCAGCGATTCCTCGTTGCCGGGCATTGTGTCCGGGTTGCTAGGCCAGGGTGAACGGAGCCTTGGCCGGCAGCGGGTAGGCCTGCCGGGGCTTCTCGACGTCCTCGAACGGCGCGGTCGCGATCGACAGCTTGGTGAAGTCCAGCTTGGCCTCGCGCAGGCAGGTCTTGATGGCAGCAACTGCCTTCTTGGGCTCCGGGGAGAGGATGCGGATGTTCAGCTTGTGCGGGGCGTAGTCGGAGGACTCCACGGTTCCCAGGCCGCGCCAGGCCAGGTGGCCGACGAGTGCTTCCTTCGCGGTGGTTTCCAGGTACTTGTCCCTGTCGGTGCCGGTGGCGGTCTTCAGCGCGTACTGCACGATGACCCACCCCTGGTCTTCCTCGGCCAGCGGCATGAAGCCGTCCTCCTGGCAGGCTTCGGTGAACGCCGCCAGCAGTCCCTCGGCCGTCGCCGCGGTGACGTCCTTGGCGGTCTCGGTCTTCGACTGGTGCCCCACGGTGCCGTGGTTCACGACGAACTGGCCGAGCTCTTCGCCCTCGTAGGTGGAGAACCAGGCCTCGCGGAAGTACAGGGTTCCGTCTTCGTCGCGGCGGTAGGTGCGGACTATTGACATGCGGTGGTGCTCCTTAGCGGGATGATGAGTCTGAAAATGCCGTACGGCCGCGTGCGAGCCAACCGGTCGCGGTGCCGTCAAAGGGGGCGTGTGCCCCGCCGAGCGAGGCGAGCAGGCGGCTGGCCTCGTCGCTGATGCACGACACCAGCTCCTGCGGGTAGCCCATGGATGCGCTGTGCTGGGCGAATTCGTCCTCGTCGTCGAGGAAGATGCCGCGTGAGCGCGAGTCTATGACGTCGAGGTCCATGTCCACGGAGTTGGCTTCCCAGCCGCCGCGGGCCAGTTTGC
The DNA here is from genome assembly GCF_045798545.1 of Paeniglutamicibacter sp. ORCA_105. Taxonomy (NCBI): domain Bacteria; kingdom Bacillati; phylum Actinomycetota; class Actinomycetes; order Micrococcales; family Micrococcaceae; genus Paeniglutamicibacter; species Paeniglutamicibacter sp. ORCA_105. The sequence continues at coordinate 10,656 of NZ_JBIXLM010000027.1, forward strand.
GCCAACCGATCTGGGTCGACAGGTCGAGGTACACGCGAAAGTCCTCGGCGGGGTCGTCGTAGAACGTGCCTAGCCATTGCCCGGCACGGGGCACCAGGCAGACCGCATCGGTGTCGGCCCAGTGCCCGTGGCCGGGACGCGAGACCAGCGAGCCGGCGGGCTGGTAGATCCAGTGGCCGTGGTCGTCGGCGCCGAGGTAGCGCCCGGGCACCACCCAGTGCGGGTGCCCGTCGTATTTCCAGGCCCTGGCAACCACCAGGTCCCCGGGGCCGGCTCCGGCAGGGTCCCGCGGCAGGCCCGCGGGCACCGGTGCTGCTGCGTTCACAGCTGGGGAATCTGTCCGGTGGGCATCTCTGCTCCGGGCAGCGGTCGGGCGAACGGGACCTTGGTGCCCAGCACCTGGGCCAAGGTGTCGTTGGCGATCCGGTCGGCGGTGAGTCCCACTCGTTCCAAGACCTCGTCGCGGGTGCCGTGGGCCAGGAACTCGGTGGGCAGGCCCACCTCGTTCAGTGCCGTGTCGACGCCCGCCGCGCGCATTTCCTGACGGATACGCGAACCCACGCCCCCTGCGCGGACGCCGTCCTCGACGCACACCACGATGCGGTGGCGGGCAGCCAGGCCGATGATGGAGCGCGGCACCGGAAGCACCCAGCGCGGGTCGACCACGGTGACCGTGATGCCCTGGGCGTTGAGCCGGGCGGCGACATCCAGGCAGAGTTCGCTCATGGCGCCGACCGAAACGACCAGCACGTCGCGTTCCTCGCCGCTTCCGAGCTTGGCGAGCACGTCCACGCCGTCGTGCAGGCGCTGGATGGCGACAATTTCCGGGCCGACGCTGCCCTTGGAGAATCGGACCACCGAGGGCGCGTCCTTGATGGCCACGGCCTCGCGCAGTTCCTCGCGCAGCCGCACCGCATCGCGCGGAGCTGCGAGGTGCAGGTTCGGCACGATCTGCATCAGCGCCATGTCCCACATGCCGTGGTGGCTGGGCCCGTCCGGCCCGGTGACCCCGGCGCGGTCCAGCACCACGGTGACGCCGGCCTTGTGCAGGGCCACGTCCATGAGCAGCTGGTCGAACGCCCGGTTCAGGAACGTAGCATAGACGCACACCACCGGGTGCAGCCCGCCGAAGGCCAGGCCCGCGGCGGAGGTCATCGCGTGTTGTTCGGCGATGCCCACGTCCAGCACCCGTTCGGGGTGGCGTTCGGACATGGTCTTCAGGCCCACCGGCTGCAGCATTGCGCCGGTGATGGCAACGATGTCGCTGCGTTCGTCGGCGATGTCGGCGATTTCCTCGCCGAAGACCGAAGTCCAGGAACGGGCAGAGGCCTTGGATACGGGTTCGCCGGTCTGCGGGTCGATGACGCCCACCGCGTGGAACTGGTCGGCCTCGTCGGCGCGGGCAGGGGCGTAGCCGCGGCCCTTTTCCGTCAGCGCGTGCACCAGGACGGGTCCGCCGTAGTTGCGGGCCTGATGCAGCGCCTGGTCGACGGCCGTCTGGTTGTGCCCGTCGATGGGGCCGATGTACTTCATGCCCAGGTCCTCGAACAGGCCCTGGGGTGCCCACCAGTCCTTGATGCCCTTCTTGGTGGCATGCAGGGACTTGTAGGTGAACTGGCCCACGGGACCTGAATCCTTCAGGCGGCTCTTGAGCCTGTCCATGGTGTTTTCGTAGGCCGGGTGCGTTCGGAACATGTCCAGGCGCTGGCGCAGGCCGGCCAACTGGTCGGCGAGTCCGCCAATGGTCGGGGCGTAGGAGCGGCCGTTGTCGTTGACGACGATGACCACGCGACGGTCCTTGTCGGCAGCGATGTTGTTGACCGCTTCCCAGGCCATGCCGCCGGTCAGGGCGCCGTCGCCTACCAGGGCGACAACGTAGCGGTCGGCTTCCCCGGTGAGCTTGCGGGCCCGGGAGATCCCGTCGGCCCAGGACAGCGAGGAGGAGGCGTGGGAGGACTCTACGATGTCGTGCACCGATTCGGCGCGTTCGGGATACCCGGAGAGCCCGCCCTGTTGGCGCAGCGTGGAGAAGTCCTGGCGCCCGGTCAGCAGCTTGTGGACATAGGACTGGTGTCCGGTGTCAAAGATGATGGAGTCGGTGGGTGAATCGAAGGCCCGGTGGATGCCCAGGGTCAACTCGACCACACCGAGGTTGGGGCCCAGGTGTCCCCCTGTGCGGGCAACGTTCTTGATCAGGAATGACCGGATTTCCTTGGCCAGCTGGTGCATTTTAGCCGCGTCCAGGCCACGAAGGTCCCGCGGTTCCTTGATGATCGGAAGCAGTGGCACGGAGGCAGTCCTTTCGCAGTGGCAAATACCCGTTCAATCTTACCGCTCGTCCCTTGCCGCCGGGCACCATGGCGGTGCACGCCACAGTGTCCCGCCCCACCTTCAGCGGGCGCTGGATAGAGGAAGCGAGCCTTGCGTAGGATCAAGTTGCGGGCAAACCCTGCCCTTTATCATCCCCCGCCAAGCCCTAGGATCCACAGCCCCATGAGCACTTCGAGCCCCCAGATCCCCTCGGTACTCTTCGTTTGCAACACCAATGGCGGGAAGGCGCAAATTGCCGCGGCGCTACTGCGCCAGGCCGCAGGAGATTCCGTTGCGGTGAAATCCGCCGGACTCATTCCGGCCCACCACATCAATGAACTGGCCGCCTCCGTGGTGGAAGAAGTCGGTGCCGACATGCGCGCAGAGGTACCGACCGCGTTGACAGAGGAAGTGCTGCGTGCCGCGGACCGGGTCGTCATCGTGGGCGAGGCACAGGTCCCCTGCATCGAGGGGGTCGCGATGGAACGCTGGGTTCCCGCCGAAGCGCCGGCGGAGCTGGGCACCGAGCGCGAGCGCATGGAATTCCTGCGTGATGACATCGCAGCCCGGGTTGCGATGTTGAACGATGATCTCGGAACGACTTCCGGTTAGTCCCCTGTAGCCCGGATGACCACCGGCGCCGCATCGGTATTCCCGCCTGCACGCTTTGTCACAGACCAACGTCATGTCATGGATGCAGGGCGGAGCCGGATGACGTGTCAGTGCCCGGTGACACCCTCGTCCCGATGGCGCCCACCGTTTTCGGTTCCCCCGGAGGGATTTGACTGCGTCGGCTGATCGGGATCCCTGAGCGGGTCCCGTCCGGCCTCGGACGCATCGCCATCCCGGGTACCCCTGGTTTCGACGTTAGGGTCAAGCGCATTGGCCTTGTTGGCCTGCTCCTGTGCACTGGCCCGTGCCGACTGGGCTTCGGCATTCTGGTTGCGGGCTTCTTCCTGGAGGCGGTCGGCGTCAACCTGGGCTTGCTTGGCGTCCGCTGCCGCCCTGGCAGACTTGGCTTCGCTCTCCCGTGCATTGAGCTGCTCGTCGGCCGCCGACTGGCGGAGGGTTTCCGCCCGCTCGTGGTCCTTCTCCTTCTTGCGTCGTTGGCCAAAGAAAAGTACTAGTCCAATGACGACCAGTACGACAACGATTATGACGATGGTCCACACCAGCTGGCCTGAATCCATGATTTTCGACCTCGTTCCAATGGCAACAATGGGTGTAGAACCAGTAAAGCCCAAAACCAGATTGGTTGCCATGGATATGCCACAGCAGCTCTTCGCGGTGTCCCGATACAGAGGAATTCTGTATCGCATTCATACGTGAGTCAGCCCCAGGGATTCCCTGCAGGGCGCGGGCTCCCGCACAGAAGCCGAGCCGGACGAATTCTTCCATCGGCCGCATCCCCGGGCGTACGTTTCGACAAGCCAACCCCCGCGGCGTTAACGCCGCAAAGGCGGGCCGACCCGGAATTCTCCGGATCGGCCCGCCCTTGCGAGCGTGGATCTTCGCTAACTAGATTAGTTGGCGGAGATCTGACGCAGGACGTACTGCAGGATGCCACCGTTGCGGTAGTAATCTGCTTCGCCCGGGGTATCGATGCGCAGGACGGCATCGAAGGAGACGGTCTTGCCGTCTTCCGCCACGGCGGTGACCTTCAGGGTCTTGGGGGTGGTGCCGTTGTTGAGTTCGGTCACTCCCTCGACTGCGAAGGTTTCGGTGCCGGTCAGACCCAAAGTCTCGGCGTTTTCGCCAACCGGGAACTGCAGGGGCAGAACGCCCATGCCGATCAGGTTGGAGCGGTGAATACGCTCGAAGGACTCGGTGATGACTGCCTTGACGCCCAGCAGTGCGGTGCCCTTGGCTGCCCAGTCACGCGAGGAGCCCGAACCGTATTCCTTGCCGCCCAGGACGACCAGCGGGGTGCCTGCTGCAGCGTAGTTCTGCGCAGCGTCGTAGACGTAGGCCTGCGGTGCGCCTTCCTGGGTGAAGTCGCGGGTGAAGCCACCTTCGACGTTGTCCAGGATCTGGTTGCGGATACGGATGTTCGCGAAGGTACCGCGAATCATGACCTCGTGGTTGCCACGGCGCGAGCCGTAGGAGTTGAAGTCCTTGCGGTCCACGCCGTTGGCCAGGAGGTACTGCCCCGCCGGGGAATCGGACTTGAACGAACCGGCCGGGGAGATGTGGTCGGTGGTGACCGAATCGCCCAGCTTCAGCAGCACGCGGGCGCCCTCGATGTTCTTGACCGGCTCCGGAGTTGCCGTCATGCCATCGAAGTACGGGGGCTTGCGGACGTAGGTCGAATCCTCTGCCCACTCGAAGGTGTTGCCTGCCGGGGTATCGAGCGCCTTCCAGCGATCGTCGCCGTCGAAGACACCTTCGTAACCCTTGGCGAACATGCCCTCATCGATGGAAGAATCCATCGTTGCCTGAACCTCGGTCGGGCTCGGCCAGATGTCCTTGAGGAACACCTCGTTGCCGTCCGTGTCGGTGCCCAGGGAATCGGTTTCGAAGTCGAAGTCCATGGTGCCGGCCAGGGCGTAAGCGATGACCAACGGCGGGGACGCCAGGTAGTTCATCTTCACGTCCGGGTTGATGCGGCCTTCGAAGTTGCGGTTACCCGAGAGCACTGCGGTTGCGGAGAGGTCGTGGGCCTGAATGGCCTCGGAGATCTCGGCATCCAGCGGGCCGGAGTTGCCGATGCAGGTTGCGCAGCCGTAGCCCACGATGAAGAAGCCAAGCTTCTCCAGGTACGGCATGAGGCCGGACTTTTCGTAGTACTCGGTGACGACCTTGGAGCCCGGGGCGACAGAAGTCTTGACCCATGGCTTGGACACCAGACCCTTTTCCACTGCCTTGCGTGCCAGCAGGGCTGCGGCAAGCATGACGGAGGGGTTGGAGGTGTTGGTGCAGGAGGTGATCGAAGCGATCGAGACCAGACCGTGGTCGATGGAGAAGCTCGTTCCATCGGCCTTGGTGACCTCAACGCTGGTCGACGGGCGACCAATGTTCAGTTCGTCGGCTGCACCGGCGGCGTAGTTGTGGATGTCCTTGCGGAACTGCTCCTTGGCGCCAGAAAGCTCGATGCGGTCCTGCGGACGCTTCGGGCCGGCGATGGAGGGAACCACCGTCGACAGGTCGAGCTCGAGGAACTCGGAGAAGCGGATCTCGCGGCTCGGATCGTGCCACATGCCCTGTTCCTTGGCGTAGGCCTCAACGAGGGCCACGTTTTCGGCGGAGCGGCCGGTCAGGCGCAGGTAATCCAGGGTGACGTCATCGATCGGGAACATGGCCGCGGTGGAACCGAATTCCGGGGACATGTTGCCGATGGTGGCGCGGTTTGCCAGCGGAACCTGGGCAACGCCTTCACCGTAGAATTCGACGAACTTGCCGACGACACCGTGCTTGCGCAGCATTTCGGTGATGGTCAGCACGACGTCGGTGGCGGTGGCACCAGCGGGGATCGATCCGTTGAGCTTGAAGCCGACAACGCGCGGGATCAGCATGGAGACGGGCTGGCCGAGCATTGCTGCCTCGGCCTCGATGCCGCCCACGCCCCAGCCCAGCACGCCCATGCCGTTAACCATGGTGGTGTGGGAGTCGGTGCCGACGCAGGTGTCGGGGTACGCGCGGAGCACGCCATTGACTTCGCGGGTCATCACGGTGCGAGCCAGGAACTCGATGTTGACCTGGTGCACGATGCCGGTTCCCGGGGGAACTACCTTGAAGTCATCAAATGCGGTCTGGCCCCAACGCAGGAACTGGTAACGCTCCCCGTTGCGCTGGTATTCGATTTCCATGTTGCGCTCGAGGGCACCGGCGTTGCCGGCAACGTCGATCTGCACCGAGTGGTCGATGACCATTTCTGCTGGAGCCAACGGGTTCACCCGAGTCGGGTCTCCGCCAAGTTCCTTGACTGCCTCGCGCATGGTGGCGAGGTCAACGATGCAAGGAACACCGGTGAAGTCCTGCATCAAGACGCGTGCAGGGGTGAATTGGATTTCGGTGTTCGGTTCTGCGTTTGCATCCCACTGGCCTACGGCCTTGACGTGTTCTGCAGTGATGTTCGCGCCATCTTCGGTGCGAAGCAGGTTCTCCAAAAGAACCTTGAGGCTGTACGGAAGGCTTTGCGCACCTTCGACGGCGTTCAGCCGGTAAATTTCATATTCGTTGCCCTTGACGTCCAATACGCCCTTGGCACCAAAACTGTCCACATTGCTCACGGGGACTCCTCTCGCCGGAATTACATCTTCGTTGCACGCCCACAAGGAAATCCAGTTAGGCGATCCTAACTGGGTTTACCTGTGTTTTACTAGCGGCAGAGCTATAAGCAGTCTATCCCCCGCCACCCTTAAAACCCCGCCAACCCGACATTTTCGGGCCGGACGGAGTCATATCATCGCCTAGTGGCGGACAAACAGTCCTACGGTTTCCATGTGGTGAGTGTGCGGATAAAGGTCAATGACATCAACCTCTTCCAGGCGGAACCCCGAGGCCCTGAGATCTGCAGTGTCACGGGCAAATGATGCAGGATCGCACGAAACATAGGAGATCTTCTTGGCACCCGAACGCACCATCGCGGAAACGGCGGTCTTGCCGGCACCGGTGCGCGGCGGATCAAGCACAATAGAATCCAGCTTGGCCTTGCGCGTATTCAATTCCCTGGACAAGGTCTTTTCAACCCGCCCCTGGGAAATGATCGCCTGGGGGAATTCACGCAGGTTCTTCAGGGCATCCTTGCTGGTTCCCGGGGCGCCCTCAATGGACAGCAGCATGCCGTCGTCGCCCACGGCCTTGGCCAGCGGTGCGCTAAAGAGACCTGCCCCGGCGTAGAGGTCCGCGATGCGCGTCCCGTAGCCTGGCGCCAACTGGCTCATCACGCGCTCCACCAGGGTGGCAGGGGCCAGTCGGTGGATCTGCCAGAAACCTTCGCCGGTGATGCGGTAGTCGTGTCCCGCCACCGATTCGGAAAGCCACGTCCGCCCGCGCAAGCGCTGCAGGGCACCGCGCCCGTCGGCGGCCGATCCTCCGACCTGGGTCAGTGCCGCTGCACTGGTTCCCTCGGGCAGGCGCTTGGCCGCGCGGCCCGCGGCCCCGGCTACCGTTCCGTCCTCGATGAAGAGCACCAGCACCCCTCCATCGTCGCCGGATCCGACGGCAACCTCGATGCGGCTGAGGCCCGCCAGAGGCAGATCCCAGAGCGCCAGCTCGTTGATCTTCGGGTGTGCCAGCGGCATTTCCTTAACCGGCACCAGGTCGTTGGAGCGGAAGGGACTCATGGCCAGGCGACCCTTGGCGTCCACTGCGAAGGCCGTGCGCGTGCGCCACCCCAGCCCGTCGGCGGATTCGCCCTCGGGCGCGCGCACCGCGGTGAAACCGTGCTCGGCCGCATCGATGCCGCCCAGGCGCTGCATCTGCTCGACGAAGATCTGGCCCTTGATCTCGCGCTGGGCGTCCAGTGCGATATGCCCGAATTCCGCGCCGCCCACCGGCAGGACGCCGCGCGGGGCCGCGTGCAGGGAGTCGGCCTGGGTCCAGAAATGCGGGACCCGGTCCGCGGAGGCCTCGTGGACCTCGACGACGTCACCGCGCCAGAAGCGGGCCTTTTCGCCGTCATCGCGCACGGCGACCGAAACCAGTTCGCCGGGAATGCCGTGGCGCACGAAGATCACCCGGCCCTCGTGGCGGGCGACGGTGTGGCCGCCGTGGGCCGGTGCGTCGAGGCGCACCTTCAGGATGTTTTCGTGCGTGCTCATGGCTTGTCTTTCGGATTGGAGATCTGGGGTGCCGCTGGATGCGGCTTGGGCTTGGCGCCTGCCGAGGCTTCCTCGGTGGGGCCCAGGTACATGGAGGCGTCGGAGGAGGCCAGGCGCCACGGCACCGAGGCCACCACGACCCCGGGCTCGTAATGCAGGCGGTTCTTGATGCGCATGGCGGTCTGGTTGTGCACCAGTTGCTCCCACCAGCGGCCCACCACGTATTCGGGGATGTAGACGACAATCAGGTCGCGCGGTGAATCACGCTTGATCGAGCGGATGTGCTCGATCAGCGGCGGGGCGATTTCCCGGTACGGGGAGGCAAGCACCGTGATCGGCACCGGGATGCCGAGGGCCTCCCACCTGGCCAGCGTCGCCTCGGTGCGCTCCGAGTCGGCGTCCACCACGATGGCATCGAGCTTCGAGGGACGCGCGGCGCGGGCGAAGGCCACCGCACGCAGCACCGGCTTGCGCAGCGTGGAGACCAGCACCAGTGCGTGCACGCGGGCAGGCAGGGCGGTGGCAGAATCGTCCTCGCCAATGGCAAGTTCCCTGTCCACCTGCACGTAGTGGCGGTGCAGCGAATCCATCATCGCGAACAGCACGGCGATGCCCAGCACCGCCAGCCAGGCACCGTGAACCAGCCGGGTGCCCAGCACGATGACAAGCACAGCGGCGGTGAGCGCGAAGCCCGCGAGGTTCAGCAGCCTGGAGCGGTGGATGCGGGCGCGCACGCGCTTGTCCGGGGTCTGGGCCAGTTCGCGGCCCCAGTGCCGGATCATGCCGAGCTGGCTCAGCGTGAAGGACACGAAGACGCCCACCACGTAGAGCTGGATCAAGGTCGGAACGTGGGCGTCGAACACCCAGATCAACGCGATGGCGGCGATGGCCAGGGCCAGGATGCCGTTGGAGAAGCCGAGCCTGTCCCCGCGGGTGCGCAGCTGGCGCGGCAGGTAGCCGTCGGTGGCCAGGTGCGAGGCCAGGTTGGGGAAGGAATTGAAGGCCGTGTGCGCGGCTATCAGCAGCACCGCAACCGTCACCGCCAGGACCAGGTAGAAGCCGATGGACGCGCCGCCGAAGATGGCCTCCGCCACCTGGCCGAGGACCGGATGCTGGATGTAGTCGGCAGGGATCGGACCGCCGTCCAGGCGCAGGCCGGTGGCGGGATCCTCCACCACGTGGACCTGCACTGCCCGCGCCAGATACATGGTCCCCAGGGTCAGTGCACCGGCGAATAGGCCCAGCAGCAGCAACACAGCAGCCGAATTGCGGGCCTTGGGGGCCGCAAGCTTGTGGACGTTGGAGATCGGGACCTCGACCCCGGTGAGCGCGGCGGATCCGGTGGAGAACGCGCGCAGCACCAGCAGCATCCCGGCCAGGCCGGTGAGCCCGTGCGGATAGTCGGGGTCGGGAACTACCTCGAAGCCGGCGCTCGGGGCGGTCCCCAGCGTGCCGGTGGCGGCAAGGATCCCGCCGGCTGCGAGCATCACGAGGACCACGCCGATGAACAGGTAGACGGGTGCAGCGGTGCCGATCTTGGACCGGCCCCGCCCGCGCAGGTTCAGCACCGTCAGCACCACGACCCCGGCGGTGGCGAACCAGGCCTGGCTTCCGTCCAACGCCGGGAATGCGGCGATGACGTAGTGCGAGGCGGAGGAAATGGACACCGCCACGGTGAGCACGAAGTCGACCAGCAGGGCAGCTGCCACCGTGGTCCCGGCCCGCGGCCCCAGGTTCACCGAGGCGATCTCGTAGTCGCCGCCGCCCGAGGGATAGGCCTTCACCGACTGGCGGTAGGAGGCGATGATGACAAGCATCACGACCATGACGGCAAGGCCCACCGAGGGCGAGAACGCCATGGCGCCCAGCCCGGCCAGCGCGAGGGTGAGGATCACCTCGTCAGGCGCATAGGCAATGGAGGAGAGAGCGGAGGCCGAAAAGATGGGCAGCGCAAGGCGCTTGCGCAGCGGGGCCTCCTTCAGGCGCTCGGTCCTGAAGGGGCGCCCCACCAGGATCCGTTTCAACGCGTCGAGGAATGAAAGCACGATCCAAAGCTAGCCCCCTTTGCCCCGGCCTGTCATACACCACACCGTCGCGGGCGACGTGAAGAATCCCGCATCGGGGGCCCGAACCGTGAAACACTGGTGAATGAACCGTGCCACGGAGGACCGCAGGCACCTCGGCGGGAACAAGAAGGATGGATCATGGCGCACTTCGTCATCATGGGTTGCGGACGGGTGGGCGTGACCCTGGCCCACACGCTCGACGACGCCGGGCACTCGGTGGCGATCATCGACCAGGACGACCGCGCATTCCGCCGCCTGCGCCGCAGCTTCTCCGGGCTCAAGGTCTCCGGCGTCGGATTCGACCGCGAAACCCTGGAACGGGCGAAGATCGCGGAGGCCTACGCCTTTGCCGCGGTCTCCAGCGGCGACAACTCCAACATCCTGGCCACCCGGGTGGCCCGCGAGACCTATCACGTCCCGCACGTGGTGGCCCGCATCTACGACCCGGGACGGGCGGAGATCTACCAGCGCCTGGGCATCCCCACGGTGGCCGCGGTGCGCTGGAGCTCGGACCAGGTCTTGCGCCGGATCCTGCCCGAGCATTCGCTTCACGGCGACTTCCGCGAGGCCTCCGGCCGGTTGATCCTCGGCGAGGTGAACATCCACGAGGGCTGGTACGGCTACGGGCTCGAGGAGCTCGAGGCCGCCGCCCCGATCCGCATCGCCTACCTCTCGCGCTTTGGCGAGGGCGTGCTGCCGGTTCCCGGCATGCGGCTGCAGCAGGGCGACATCGTGCACGCGATGATGCCCGTCAACGCCGAAAAGGACATCGAGAAGGTCCTCTCGGTCGCCCCCAAACCAATCACGGAGCAAAACACGTAATGAAGGTCATGATTGCCGGAGCAGGGTCCGTGGGCAGCTCCATTGCCAAGGAATTGATCAGCCACGGACACGAGGTGCTGCTCATCGACGAGAAGCCCGAGGTGGTTTCGCGGGCCGGGGTGCAGGGCGCCCGCTGGCTCTTCGGTGACGCCTGCGAACTCTCGGTGCTCAAGGAAGCCAAGCTCGAGGAAGTCGACGTGGTTGTCTCGGCCACCGGTGATGACAAGGTGAACCTGGTCGTATCGCTGCTGGCCAAGAGCGAATTCGGCGTCGGACGCACCGTGGGCCGGGTGAACAACCCGAAGAACGACTGGATGTTCGATGATGCGTGGGGTGTTGACGTCGCGGTGAGCACCCCGCGGCTGATGACGGCCCTGGTCGAGGAGGCGGTGGAGATCGGCGACCTGGTGCGCCTGATGACCCTGCAATCGGGCGTGGTTTCGATGGTGGAGTTCACCGTCCCGCACGATTCTGCGCTGATCGGCCGCACCCTGGGCTCGGTGGCGTGGCCCAACGAGGCCACGGTGGTGGCGATCCTGCGCGATGACATCCCTCTGGCGCCCAGCCAGGATGATGTCATCGAGGGCGGGGACGAGTTGTTCTTCGTGACCACGATCGTGGCTGAGGACGAGTTGCGCACCGTGCTGCGCACCACCGGCGAGCAATAGCCTCGGCGCGAACCCCGCCAAGCGCCGTCCCAGCATGGACGCCGGGTGCACTGGACTGCATGCGTATCGCGTTGCCGGGCGCCTGCTAGGCGATTGTGCCCGTTGTCGGTTCGCCGGCCGGCGCCTTCTGCGGCCGCGAGATCATCCAGGCAACCCACAGCGCCGCAGCATAGAGGGGCACGCCCATGGCCAGGCGCGCCGCGCCCAGGGCCGGGACGTTGTCGGCCAGGTACAGCGGAAACTGGACGACCAAACGCGCGGCAAATACCGCCACCACGATCCAGGTCGCCCAGGCGTATTGCCTGGCGCGCAGCTTGTTTTCCCGCCAATGCGTTTGTTCCGAGCGGATGAATCCGAAGATCACGCCCATCAGGGGCCAGCGGACCATGATCGAAATAACCAACGCCGCCCCGTAGGCGAGGTTCGTGTAGAAGCCGGGGACGTAGTAGTCCTTGGCCTCCCCGGTGACCCTGGAGAAGATGGCGCAGATGGCCACGCCCGCCAGGCCGGTCAGGGCCTGGGTGAGGGAGCCGCGGCGCACCAGGCGCACCACGGTGAACACCAGGGCCACGGTCACCGAGGCAATCAGCGCGGTGTTCAGCTGCTGCCACAGGGTGAAGATGACCAGGAAAACCAGGCCCGGCAGCAGCGACTCGACGAGTCCGCGCACCCCGCCAATGGTCTTGAGCACGTCGATCTGCCCGTCCTCACGGCGTTCGATGCCGGAATTGGCGCCGATTCGCCGGGCCATGTCCTCGGCACCGGGCGCGTCGTCCTCGGGCTGGGGCTGCTGTTCGTTGTGCTCGCTCATGGCGGTCCGTTGTCCTTGGGAAGACTCGAGGGTGAATGGGGGGCGGTGCGCACTGCTAGCGGGAAGTGCGCTCGGGCAGGATCTCGTAGCGGGGGTTGAAGACCGTGGGCACCGAATCAAGCGGTGCGACCATGCCTTCGTATTTGATCCGGGAGCCTGCCACGAGTCCCGGCACCCGGCGCTGGCCCACAAAGACCAGCCGCAGGTGCGGCACCGCGCTTCGGCGGCCACCGGGCGGTGCCGGGTGGTCAACGACCGTCGCGGAGAAGGCCGGGGCCTGCGCCAGGGGAAGGATCGTGATGGATTCGACGTAGCCGCGGTGCGCGATGCGCCCGCGTACCGGAAGCTCGGCCAGGGACGCCAGGGGCTGGACGCCCGTGGGTCCCTGTTCTCCCGGCTCACGGACGGCCGCGACTTCCGGTCGCTGCGACCGGTTGGCCTTCACCGCTTTGTCCTTGGGCAACGAATCAGCCGATCTGGGTGATTTCCGGGCCACGTTCGGGACGCTCGGTGCCGGGGGCCTCGCCGGCCCCATCCGGACGGGCCAGTGCACCGGAGGGCACCGTCAGCGACAGCAACTCGGTCGGCGGCATCGGCGTGTCGCCGCGCACCACCACTACTTGTGCCAGGGTGTCCTCCATGATCTTGGATTCGGCCGCATCCGTCAGCGCCGAACCGCCGATCACCGCGCGGAGGAACCAGCGCGGACCGTCGATGCCCAGGAAGCGCAGCGCCACGTGGCCCTGGCGCCCGTCGGGGGCTGTCTGCGGAACCCGAGCCAGCAATTCGTTGCCGAAGCGGCCGGGAACCATTTCCGTTTCCCCGCCCTGGTCGGCGATGCCGGTGGCGATCTGGGTGGAGATGCCGGGCCACAGCTCATCGGTCTTGGGTGCGGCGAAGACCTGCAGCTGCATGCGCGAACCACCGATCTCCAGGGCCACGGCGATGACGCGCTGCGTGGATTCCTCGACCTCGAGGCGAAGCTGCAGGCCGGGGACCGGCTTGATCAGCAGGGCTCCCAGGTCCAGGAAGCCCTCGCGGTCCTCGATGTCATCACCGTCAAAGGGCCCCCCCGCGCGTTCCGAGGTTGCCGCCGGCGCGTCCTGGGCCGCGGCTTCCGCCTCTGGAGCCTCGGCAGGCTTTTCCCCCGCCGGCTCCCCGGTCCCGTTGGCTGCCGCGGCATTGAGTCCGGCGATGGTCTGTTCGGGCTGCGCCTCGGCGACGGCCTTCTTCTTACGCTTGAAAATCATGGAAGTTGCTCTCTTGCTGTATCGACCGTGAGATTTCGCTGGCCGGCCCTAGTGGCTGCTGTTTGCGGTTTCGAAACCACCGGTGGAGCCAAAGCCGCCGGCGCCGCGCGAGGAGTCGTCAAGATCCTGGACCTGGATGAAGTGGGCCCGCTCGACCTTCTGGATCACCAGCTGGGCGATGCGGTCCCCGCGCTTGAGCACGATCGGGGTGGTTGCATCCGTGTTCAACAACGTGACCTTCAACTCACCACGGTACCCGGCATCCACGGTCCCCGGCGCATTGACCACGGTCAGGCCGTGCTTGGTGGCCAGGCCGGAACGCGGGTGGATCAACCCGACGTAGCCCAGAGGCAGCGCCAGGGAGACGCCGGTGGGAACCAGCGCCCGTTGTCCCGGCTCCAGCGTCACGTCCTCGCGGGCACACAGATCTGCTCCCGCATCGCCCTCGTGCGCATAGCTTGGTGCCGGAAGGTCCGGATCAAGCATTTTCAGGGCGATATCGACTCTCGATTCGGACATCTATTTTCCACTCCAAGGGGTTCAAGATTGGGTTCTGGCCGCGGCACGGCCACTGCTGTTTCCCATTAACTCTAGTCCCTCGCGCGCGCCGGCGCTGGCCGGGTACGGACTCCCAACCGCCTATGCTTGAGGGTATGGCCGAGAACCCTTCACCGATGCAACCTGCCCCCGTCCACTTCAGCGAAAAGCTGTGGCCCGCGTGGTGGATCTGGGTCGTGACGCTGGGCCTGGGCGCCACCGCCGCCATCGCATTCATCCCGGTGGGCCTGGGCTGGGGAGTCGTGGCCGGCATCGTCGCCCTGGGCCTGATCTCCTTCGCCCTGGTCATGAGCACCCCGAAGATCGAGGTCCGCGACGAAACGCTGACCGTGGGACGTGCCACCATCGAACGTGAATTCGTTGGCGACGTCACCGGCTACCGCGGCGCGGCGGCCTACCACCAGCGCGGTCCGGGCCTGAACGGCATCGCCTTCATGTGCATCCGCGGCTGGATCGACCCGGTAGTGCGCATCCAGATCACCGACGAGCGCGACTCCACCCCGTACTGGCTGGCTTCGACCCGCCGTCCCGAGGAACTCACCGCCGCCCTGGGCGGCGTCATGGTGCAGTACCGCGAGCCGGTGGAGAACCCCGAGGCGCAGGATGGCAACTCCCCCGATGCCGCCGAGGAATCCGGCACCGCCTAGGCGCCAATCCACCGAGGCACAAAAACGCCCGCCATCCCCTCCTCCCGCTTGTGCGGGGATTGAGGTGTGGCGGGCGTTGTGTTGTGTTGTGGCTAGCCCTCGCAGTCGGTGCAGTAGAGCAGGCCGTCCTTCTGCAGGGCGATCTGCGAACGGTGCCGCACCAGGAAACAGGACGCACAGGTGAACTCGTCCGCCTGCGCCGGCATCACCATGACCGCGAGTTCTTCGCCGGACAGGTCGGCACCGGGCAGCTCGTAGCTGTCGGCCAGGGCCGCCTCGTCTTCATCGATGAGATTCGAGGCGTTGGTGTTCGTGCTGCGCTGGGCCTTCAGCTCGGGCAGGGCCTCGGGCTTCTCATCGTCTTCGGCATGCTTCCGAGGTGCATCGTAGTCGGTTGCCATAGTTGCTGCTTCACACTCCGCTTGGTTCAAGCTGTTGTTCGTCTTGGGTCGTCCCGGGACCGGTTCCGGTCCCGCGGGTGAATCCACGCAAATTGATGCGCTTATGATTCAACGCAGAATCATGCTTTTTTGTGCCCGGTCGGGAACCGACTGTTCATCATTGCACCTTCGGGTCCAAAGACGGGATTTTTTACCCGTTTTTACGCTCTTTTTCGGGCTTGGTGGGAATAATCATGAAGCCGGTCCGCGCCACACCAAGGCACCTCTTAGGTATTTGCCCCCGCAGGTGGCAAAGTTTTAGTCACAACACGACGGTTTGTGGAGGATAGTCATGCGTCAACTCCGACTGGTGGGAATCCACGAGAACGGTGAGAGCCTGCACCTGAGCAGCGACGACGGGAACAGCTTTGTGCTGCCCGTCGATGAAGCGCTGCGAAGTGCATTGACTCGAGCAGCCCGGGCCGATCGTACGGAGGCGCAAGCCGCGCCGTTGTCACCCCGCGACATACAGGCCCGGATCCGTTCCGGCGCCACGGCAGAGGACGTGGCGGCCGTTTCCGGCATGTCCCTGGAGCGCATCATGCGCTACGAGGGCCCGGTGCTGGCCGAACGCGAATACATTGCCTCCCAGGCGCGCAATGTGGAGGTTTCCGCCCCGCAGACCCATGACGGCTACCGCAGCATCTTCGGCGAGGAACCGGCCAACCTCGGCGAAATGGTCGCCTATCGCATCCACTCGATGGGCATAGACACCGAATCCCTGGCCTGGGATGCCTGGCGCGAGGCAGATGGTTCCTGGGAGGTCGTGGCAACCTTCGATTTGCCCGAATCCGACGCGAGCATCGCCTTGGACGCCGGTTCCGAGGAATCCGTCGCACGCTGGTCGTTCCACCCGAACCGCAAATCGCTGCAGAACGCCAATCGCTGGGCCCAGGTCCTGAGCGAACTTGAACCGCTCGACGCGCCGGTGGGTGCCCGCCGACTGACGGCCGTCGCCGACGACCCCTTCGACGTCGAGGCCGACGGGGACGACGTCGACTTCGAGGCAGCCGTGGCCGACTCGGAACAGCTCCTTGACGCGCTCAGCGCCCGCCGCGGGCAGCGCCTGGGACTCGACGAAGAAGGCGACGACGCACTGGCCGCCATGCTTTCACGCTCCCCGCACCCGGAGGACGACCCGCGTCTGGCCGGCCCCGCGCCGCAGGACGACGGACTGCCCCGACTCTATGACGGCGTCAGCTCAAGAACCACGACCATTTCCCTGGTGCCGAACCTCCGCCCGGAAACCCCTGACAACGGGGAATCGGCAGAGGGTTCGGAAGCCGGTGCCCACGACGATGACGCCGGTGGCAAGAAAAAGGCCAAGCGCTCCTCGGTGCCCAGCTGGGACGAGATCGTCTTCGGCCGGCGCAACAACAACGACTGAACCCACGTAGGCGCTGCACCCACGGGAAAGGCCCGGTTATTGGCAAGGATTTGATGCCAAAAACCGGGCCTTTGCTTTTGGGTGCTATTTCCCGGCCGCCGGGCGCTTCAGGGTCAGCAGCGGAACCTCGCACTCGGCGCGGGTCAGCGAGCCGTGCTGCCCGATCATCGTGAATGCGGCGGGCTTGACCCTCCGGCCGTCGAGGAAAGCGATGTCCTCCGCGGACAGGATGAGCAGGTCCCCGATGCGTTCGCGCACCCGGTCATCCACCGGCCCGAACAGGCCTAGGTCGATGGCCTCGTCGCGGCCGAGCACCCAGGCCTTGGACCCAAAGCGTTCCCGCCATGCCTCGGCCACCGCCTCCCTCTGGGCCGGCGGGGTCTGGGCGTGGAAATGCAATTGCGCCCCTCGCGGCTCGCCGGAGGTCAGTTCGACCCCGTCCACCAGCTCAGGGAACTCGGAGTAGTCGATCCGCCATTTCTCGTCTACGTCGACCATGCCGTGGTCGGCCGTCAGCAGCAGCAGCGTGCCGGCCGGGACCCTTGCGGCCAGGGTGCGCATGACCGAGTCCAGGTCCTCCAGTGCGACTCCCCATTGTGCCGAGTCCTTGCCGTGCCGGTGCCCGGCCTTGTCCAGCTCGTTAAAGTAGCAGTACACCAGGGAGCGGGGATTGGCCGCGAGGATCTCGCAGGTGGCGCGCACCCGTGCGTACGGGGACTCCGCCGCGGTGAATTCGGGGCCGCGCAGTGCCGCCTTGGTCAGGGCCGAATCCTTGAATTGGGATAGGGACACCGTGGCGGTGTGCACGCCGGCCGCCGCTACCTGTTCGAACACCGTCCGGTGAGGCTGCCAGGACAGCGGGTCCAGGTCCTTGGGCCAGCCGCCCAGCTGGTTTACGACGCGGCGGCGTTCGGGGTCAACAGCGTCGTAGCCCACGACCCCGTGCTGCCCCGGCGGCAGGCCGGTGCCCATGGAGGTGAGCGAGGCGGCGGTGGTGGAGGGGAAGGAAGCGTGCAGGGTCTGGGAGGTTTCCATGAGCTTGCGCAGGAACGGGGCATGTCCCCCGCGGGCCTTGAGCAGGGCCTTGCCCAAGCCGTCGACCATCACCACACAGATGCGGTTGGCCCTCGGAAGCCCCAGGGCGTTCTCGAAGCCCTCGACTCCCAGTGCCGCCGCCGCGCTGGGCAGCAACTCGGCGATGGTCTTGCTTCCATACGGAGGGGCCGCCGGCAAGGCGGCGGCAGGGGTTCTGCGGGTGCTGGTTGCCACGAGGCGGTGTTCTCCCTTGTGGCCTTAGCCCTGGTGGGTGTTTCGGCCGAAGCGCGATCCGACGCGTCCGCGCACCTCGGCGGCGGGTGCCGCAGCCCCGGGGCGGGACGCATCGGCGCCGCGAGGGGCCGAGGCACGGCGCATTGACTTTGCGAAGCCGCGGGCGGCGGTCACGGCATTGACGCCGTCGGCCTCGGCGCTTACGCGTAGCACGAGGTCCTCCTGCTGGGAGGTGCCGGTGTAGCCGTGGTCGGTGTCGCAGGCGGGGTCGGCGCAGCCGGCCGGGGCCAGGTCGATCCGCTGGGCACCGGCCCAGGCGATGCCGAGGGTCAATTCCTTGACCATGTCGCCGGTGCTGTAGTTCTGCGGCTGGTGGTAGACGTAGCTGGTGGCCACGGTGGTGACCTTGGAGAGCTGGACCAGCTCGGTGGAGACCTGGGCCATGACTTCCTTGCCCTTCTCGTCCAGCTGCTGGTCATCGACGTGGGCTACCAGCAGCACGTCCTCGGCCAGCACCAAAACGGTGATGTGCCGGTGGACCTCGTGCTGGTCGAAGTGGGTCTCCAGGTGCACCAGGTGCGCGCCGGTTTCCCGCCCATCGAGCGCCTCATCGATGATGTCGGCAACCATTTTCGGGTAGAACCCGGCACGGTCGAGGTCAGCTTGCAGGTCGGGGCCCGTGGCCGAAGAAAGGGGGGTCATGCCTACCAGTCTACCCAAGGGGACGAACCGGGAGGTCTGGGTGTGGTGTACGCCGCTGCCGCGATGCCGGCTCAGCGGCTCATGGCCCGGCGTGCGGAATCGGTGCGCTGCTCCGGGTTGCCCAGCCAAATCTCGACCGCCAGCACCGTCGTGCCGTTGGCGGTGGCCATGACCGGGTTGATTTCCAGCAGGGACACCTCCGGGTGGTTGTCCTTCAGGGTGGCCACGCGGTTCAACAGGTCTTCCAGTGCACCCAGGTCCACTGCGGGAAGTCCCTGGTAGCCGCGCAGTCGGGCGGAGGCCCGCGGGGCAGCCACCAGGTCCGAAAGGTCGGTGTTTGTCAGCGGCGGGGTGCCGTGCGCCCAGTCGTCGAGCAGGTTCACCGCGTCGCCAGCCAGGCCGAAGGACACCACCGGGCCCAGCAACGGGTCCTCGACGGCCCTGACCACGCAGCCCTGCCCTGCCGGGGCCATGGATTGGACCTCGAGGTCCTTCGCCGCATACGTCGCCAGGATCTCGCGCATGTGCCCGATATTGGAGCGCAGCGAGGCCTCGTCGGTGATATTCAGCCTGACCCCGCCGAGGTCCAGCCTGTGGCGCAGGTGCTCGTCGCGGGCCTTGAGCGCAACCGGCCAGCCCAGCCGTCCGGCAGCGGCAACCGCCTCGTCGGCGGTTTCGAAGCCCGAGGATTCAAGCACCCCGATCCCGTAGTGGCCCAAAAGTTCGGCCGCCTGGCCCTTTGACAGGTGCAGCAGGTCCACGCCCTCCACGGTGTCCAGGGCCTGCTCTATGAATTGGGCGGCGGCAGGCACGTCGATGCCCGGCGGCTCGATGACCTCTCCCTGTTCCCGGGCGACCCAGCGCGCATAGTGGACGACCGCCGCCAGGGCGTTGACGGCGACCCCGGGGCTGGAATAGCAGGGCAGTCCGTAGTTGCCGCCATCCGGGTGGGTCCCGGCATCCAGCAGCCCGTCGACAGTGGCCACGGGATCCATGAGGCCGGTGAACACCGCCACCACGGGCTTGCCCGCCTCAGCTGCCGCCTCGCGGATGCACCGGGCCAGCGCCTGGTTGGAAAGCCCCGGCTCCGGCAGCAAGGTGACGATCCCGCAATGCACTTCGGGGTTTTCCAGCGCCGTGGCCAGGGCCGCGGCAAGCCGCGGCAGCGCCCGGGACTGACCATCCCCCAGGTGCACCCCCGCATCCGAGGCAACCACATCGAGGTGGTTCTGCTCGGCGGCGTCGGCGACCACGGAGGCCAACGCCGCGGAGTTGGACAACACCGCGATCCCTGGACCGGCCGGCAGCGGCTGGGCAGCCACCACCTGCGCGATTTCCATCAATTCCTCGTTGGTGCGCACCCGGATCACCCCGGATTGGCGCAGCATCGCGTCCACCGCCGCCGTGGGCGCCTGGGTGGTTCGCACCGCGTGGCCCGGCGGCAGCCGCAGTCCCATGACATCGGACTTGGCCACGATCACGGGCTTGGAGTGCGAGAGCCGGCGGGCGATGCGGGAGAACTTGCGCGGGTTGCCGAAAGACTCGAGGTACAGGCCCACCGCGCGGGTGGCGGGATCGTCTTCCCAGAACTGCATGGCGTCGTTGCCCGAGACATCCGCCCGGTTGCCCGCCGAAACAATGGAGGACACCCCGACGCCGCGGCGCACGGAGGCCGCATAGAGCAGCACCCCGATGGCGGCGGATTGGCTGAAAAGCCCCAAGGTTCCCTGCTGGGGCATGCCGGGGGCGAGGGAGGCGTTCATGGAGGTCGCGGGGGCGGTGTTCACCAGGCCCAGGGATGCAGGGCCGATCACGCGCATCCCGTTGGCCCGCGCCAGCCGGACCAGTTCGTGCTGGCGGGCCAGTCCCGCCTCGCCGTCCGCTTCGAAGCCTCCCGTGGCGATCAGCAGCCCCTTGACCCCGGCGTGGGCGCACTGCGTGATGACCTGGTGGATCTGGTCCTGCGGGACGGCAATGACGGCCAGGTCGACGGGACCCGGGATCTCGGCCAGCGTGGCGTAGCTGCGCATGCCGCCGAGCTCGAAGGCCTGCGGGTTCACGCCGTAGACGGCACCGGTGAACCCGCCCTCGATGATGTTGTGCAGCAGCGTGTGCCCGACCGTGCCCCATTCGCGGCTGGCTCCGATGACCGCGATGGATCCGGGGGCCAGCAGCCCGGCCAGCGACTTGGCCTCGGCGCGGTGTTCGCGCGATTCCATCACGGCGCGGGACTTTTCCGTGGGGTCGATGGGGAACTCGAGCATCACCACGCCCTCGTCGAAGTGCCGCTTGACCGCATAGCCGGCCTCGGCGAAGACCGTGAGCATCTTCCGGTTTTCGGGAAGGACCTCCGCGGAGAAGCTCTCAATGTCGTTTTCGCGTGCGGCGGCGGCCAAATGCTCCAACAGGATGGATCCCACGCCCATGCCCTGGTAGGCATCGGAAATGTTGAAGGCCACCTCCGCGTCGGTGGGGTCATCAAGCCGATCATAACGCCCCACACCGATGATGTCTTCGCCCCGGATCACGACGAAGGCCACCCTGTTGACGTGGTCGACCTCGGTGAAGCGCTTGAGCTCTTTGGCGGTGAGCGAGGATTTGTACGTAAAATAGCGCATGTAGACCGAGGCCTCGGATTGCCCGCGGTGCATTTTTTGCAAATTGTCGGCGTCGCTTGGTTGAATCGGGCGTAGATGTGCCGTGGATCCGTTGCGCAGGACAACGTCTGCTTCCCAATGGGACGGATATTCACCGGGTTTACGACCATCCACCATAGGCTTAGCCTAGCGGTCGGCGTCCGAAGAGCACTTGAATCGACGCGCCGGAACCGCAGCTAGAGATGAAACCTGCCCTTGCCCAAGGACAGGCATCAGTACCGAATCGAGGATTCACACCAAATATGGCGCGCAAAAAGCCCGAACCACTGCCCGCGGACTTCGTGGAGCACATCGTAGACATCGATGTGACCAAGGAAATGGAGGGATCCTTCCTGGAGTACGCCTACTCGGTGATCTACTCCCGCGCCCTGCCCGATGCCCGCGACGGACTCAAGCCGGTGCAGCGACGCATCTTGTTCATGATGTCCGAGATGGGCCTGCGCCCGGAGAAGGGACATGTCAAGAGCGCCCGCGTGGTCGGCGAGGTCATGGGCAAGCTGCACCCGCACGGCGACACCGCGATCTACGACGCGATGGTGCGCATGAGCCAAGGCTTCGCGCTGCGCCTGCCGCTGATCGACGGACACGGAAACTTCGGCTCGCTGGATGACGGTCCCGCGGCCCCGCGCTACACCGAGGCCCGGCTGGGCGCCTCGGCGGTGGCGATGACGGCGAACCTGGACGAGGACGTCGTGGACTTCGTCCCGAACTACGACAACCAGTTCATGCAGCCCTCGGTCTTGCCCGCGGCCTTCCCGAACCTCCTGGTCAACGGCACCACCGGCATCGCCGTGGGCATGGCCACCAACATGGCACCGCACAACCTCGGCGAGGTCATCGCCGCCGCCCGGCACCTGATCGCCCACCCGGACGCCGACCTAGCGGCCATCACGAAGTTCATCCCGGGCCCCGACATGCCCACCGGCGGCAAGATCGTGGGACTCGACGGCATCCGCGACGCCTACCGGGCCGGCCGCGGAACCTTCAAGACCCGGGCCAAGGTCGAGCTGGAGCAGATCACCGCCCGCCGGCAGGGCCTGGTGGTCACCGAGCTGCCCTACATGGTCGGTCCGGAAAAGGTCATCGAGAAGATCAAGGACGCGGTCAATTCCAAGAAGCTCACCGGCATCGCCGACGTGGTCGACCTCACCGACCGCAACCACGGCCTGCGCCTGGTCATCGAGCTGAAGAACGGCTTCAACCCCAACGCGGTGTTGTCCCAGCTGTACAAGTTCACGCCGATGGAGGATTCCTTCGGCATCAACAACGTCGCCCTGGTCGAGGGCCAGCCGCGCACCATGGGGCTGCTGGAGCTGCTCACCGTCTACGTTGAGCACCGCCTGCTGGTGGTTCGCCGGCGCACCGAGCACCGGCTGGCGAAGAAACTTGACCGGTTGCACCTGGTCGAGGGACTGCTCATTGCGATCGTCGACATCGACGAGGTCATCGCCATTATCCGGTCCTCGGACGAGACGGCCCAGGCGCGCGAGCGCTTGATGACGATCTACGACCTGTCCGAGTTGCAGGCCAACCACATCCTGGAACTGCGGCTGCGCCAGTTGACCAAGTTCTCGCGGATTGAACTGGAGAAGGAGGCCGAGGAGCTGCGCGCCGCCATCGATGAGTTGCGGGCGATCCTGGACTCCGATGAATTGCTGCGCGAGCTGGTCTCCGGCGAGCTGGCCGACATGGCCGAGAAGTTCGCCACCCCGCGCCGCACGGTGCTGCTGGAGTCCGAGTCGGGATCCCCGCTGAAGGGCACCTCGATGCCCGCGGCGGTGGGCACCGGCAAGGCGGCGCCGATGAGCCTGGAGATCGCCGACGATCCGTGCCGGGTGTTGCTTTCGGCCACCGGGCAGGTGGCCCGCACCGGATCGGCTGACCCGTTGGACGGTGCCGGTGCGCGGGTGAAGCACGATGTGCTCGCCTCCGTGGTGGCGACCAGCGCCCGCGGCGAAATCGGCGGGATCACCTCCACCGGGCGGATGCTGCGCCTGCAGGTCGTGGACCTGCCGCTGCTGCCCCCGGCCCACGGCTTCCCGCAGCTGACCGGAGGGGTGAAGGTGGCCGAATTCGCCCAGCTGGCCAAGGGCGAGAAGATGGTCGCGCTGGTGCCGCTGGATGCGGTGGTGGCACTTGGCACCGCGAACGGCGTGGTCAAGCGGCTGAGCCCCGACTACCCGTTGAACCGTGACGAATGGGAAGCCATCACGCTCAAGGATGGCGACACCGTGGTGGGCGCCGCCGTGGGACCCGACAGCGCGGACCTGGTCTTCGCCACCCGCGGCGCCCAGCTGCTGCGCTTTGCCGCCTCCGCCGTGCGCCCCCAGGGCCGCACCGCCGGCGGCATGGCCGGCATCAAGCTGGCTTCCGATGACAGCGTGATCTTCTTCGGCGTCGTCGAGGCAGCCGCGCAGGCACCCGTCTTCGTCTCGATTGCCACCGGATCCAACACCCTGCCCGGCACCGCCTCGCATTCGGTGAAGGTCACGGACTTCGCCGAGTACCCGGCCAAGGGCAGGGCAACCGGCGGGGTGCGGGCGCACCGCTTCCTGAAGGGCGAGGACCATCTGGAGCTTGCGTATGCCGGGGCAGGTCCTGCCCGGGCGTCGTCCGCAGCCGGCGTGGTGCGTGCACTGCCCACCGAGTACGCCAAGCGCGACGGCTCCGGTGTCCCTCTGGCGCAGGGCGTCGACCTGCTCGGCGGCACCCCGGCGACCGAAGCGTCCCCGGCGGAGGCCGCACTCTCGCCAAACGGAGAATTGCCGCTTCCCGGCAGCTCCACGCGCGCGCCGCTGGCCGCACCCACCGAGGACAGCAAGCCCTTTGCCGATTCCGGGGTGGTCGAGGTCGAGTCCTCCCGCCGGGTTGTCATCCAGGACTCGTTGCTGGAGGAATAGGCTCCGGGCCCCGCGCACAACAGCGACGGGGGGAGGTCGTGGACCGTTCACACACCGTGGCGACGATCCATGACCTCCCCTTTTCCATGTCCGGCAACCCCGCGACGCCGGCCGGGCACGAGACCAATACCTTTTCATAGGGTTTGGCTGCAAGGATTCCATCACGGTTGACATGGGGCATCGAGCAGATTCGAGGCCCGCGGGGCCTATACCCACGGCCTTCAGGAAAACCGTCCGGCCTGCGATTCGAGGAACTCCCACCCTGCGAATCCCGGGCACGGAATGGCACCGACGGTGCGGCGCACGCGAGCGTCACGGTTTCCCCCAAGCCGGAAACCTCGCGTGCGATCCCCGGCGGGTTCCCATGATCGGGCGACATGGCACCAGCGGAGAGATTGTTCTTCGACGGCCCTGGCCTGTGACCAAGAAAGGCCACTGCCGCTTGCGCCCCCTGTCATCTTCGTCATCCCGGTCGATCTCTCCCCGTTCCCCCTCTTGTCGGGCCGTGTACACGGAACCGTTGCGAATTCCCGACACGGTATATCCCGGGCGAATGCTCCGCCGGGTCCCAACAAGCCGGATCTTCGAGGTCTCCACCGAGGTGGCCGGCACCATCGTCTGGGCGTTGGACGAATGGAAAGCAGCGTTTACGGCCTTCCGGTGCCCCATTCCATGGCGTTCGCGAAAACCACGCTTGACACGCTTATTTGTCGCATGGCGTGCCCAAGGTTTCCCGAGGGTGTTACACGCACAGTTGCCATACCTTTCGGATCGGCTGAGGAGTCAACATGAAATCCAACCAACTCAGGAGCACGGGGCGGCACACTGCGGTCCCAAGAAACCTGCAAAGAAAAATTGCGATCGCGACGATCGGGCTCCTGGCACTGGGCATGCATACCCCTGCCCAGGCGGCAACCCAGGTCATCGTCAAGAACCCCGGCGGAATCGTGGCCGTGGGTCCCGTCAACACGGATACCGGTTTTCCCAGTTTCTACCAGGACAGTGCAGGCACCCGCCTTGAACTATGTCTTGACGCCTTGAATGCCCTGTGCGGATTCCTTCCCGGTGACGTCCCGAACGCAGAGGCACCGATTACCTTCCCCGACAATTTCCCGGAGGAAGCCTTCTACATGCTGGCGTCCAGCGAACTGGAATTCCCCGGCGGGGGAAGCGCCGTTTTGGTCCTCGGACTCGAGGCCGCCTTCGCCAACGCCGTCCAGGCCGGAGACCAGGTCGTTTTCGGCCGCCAACGCGTGGTGGTCAAGGGCGGACCGGTCAACACGACGTTGACGTTCACCCATCCCTACGGCAGCCTGACCCTCGATACCGATGCGGCCGGGGACGGCAAACTCGTTGAAGACATTTCCCCTGCCGTGGAAAACTTCACCACGCCGCTCAGGAGCAATATCGGCCCATTCCTGAAGTGGGATCCAGCAGAGGCCCCGGCAGCGCCGGACGGCTACCTTGGGAACCCCGACGCGGAGCACACCGTGACCGGCAGCCCCTTTGGCACCAACGCATTCTCGGTCACCGGCGGAGGAGTGAACCTGTCCACGAATCTGTTTGGTCTCCAAGGGAAGATTTCCAGCGATGGAACGGAGCCGCCGCTCAATCCCAACGACGTGACGGCTCCCTTGATGACCGCGCAGGCCCCGGCCGCCGCTGCGACCGGCATTCCCGTGGCGGCGAACATCACCGCGTCGTTCAGCGAGTCCGTCGCCGGATTCAACCCGAACAATGTGCGCCTGACGCATGCGGACGGCACTGTGGTCGCTTCGACCATCAGCTATGACGCGGCAACCCGCACCGTTACCGTCGATCCGTCGGCAAGCCTGGCCAACAACACCGTCTACACGATGTCGCTGACCGCCGGCATCCAGGATGCGAGCGCCAACGCCCTGGCACCGGTTTCGTGGTCGTTCACCACCGATGTGGCACCGGCCGTCACGGCGCGGACGCCCGTTGCCAACGCTGTGGACATCCCCCTCGGGAACAATGTCTCGGCGACATTCAGCGAAGACGTTCTCGGGATCGATGCAACCACCGTGACACTGGCAACGGCCGCAGGGACCGCAGTCCCGGCCACCGTTTCCTATGACGCAGCGACCCGCACGGCGACCCTCGATCCGACGGCCAACCTGGCCCTGGGCACCACTTATAAGGTGTCCCTGTCCAACGCCATCCACGATGCGAGCGGCAGTCTGCTTCCGGCCACCGCGTGGACCTTCACCACGGATGCGGCACCGGTGATCACCGGCCGGACACCGGCGGTGAATGCCACCAACGTGGCACGCACCGGCAACGTGGACGTAAGGTTCAGCGAGGTCATGACCGGGGTCAATGCCACCAACATGCGGTTGACCACCTCGACCGGTGCCGCGGTGTCGGCAGCTGTCACCTTTGACGCGGCAACGCGCTTGGCGACGCTGAACCCGACGGCCACCCTGGCCGCCGGAACCCGTTACACGGTCTCGCTGGGCGCCGGCATCATCGATCCCCGCGGCCACGCACTGCCGGCCACCACATGGTCCTTCACCACCGATCCGCTGCCGACCGTCACGGGTCGGACGCCGGCGGCCAATGCCACCAACGTGGCACGCACCACCAATGTGGCGGTGAAGTTCAGCGAAGCCGTCACCGGCATCAACACCACCACGGTGCGGCTGACGAACCCGGCGGGAACCAACGTCGCGGCAGCGGTGACCTACAACGCCACCACGCGCACGGCCACGTTGAACCCCTCGGCCACACTGGCCGCGGGCACCCGTTACACGGTTCGGCTCTCCAACGGCATCAAGGACGCCCGCAGCAACCCGCTGACGGCCACCACTTGGTCCTTCACCACCGATCCGCTGCCGACCATCACCGGACGGACACCGGCGGCCAATGCCACCAACGTGGCACGCACCACCAATGTCACCGTGAAGTTCAGCGAGGCGGTCTCCGGGGTCAACACCACCAACCTGTGGCTGACCTCCCCCACCGGCGCCAAGGTGGCGGCTGCAGTGAGCTACAACGCCACCACGCGCACCGCCACGCTGAATCCGACGGCCAGCCTGGCCTTGGGAACCCGGTACACGGTGCGGCTTTCCAGCGGCATCAAAGATGTCCGCGGCAACCCGCTGACGGCCACGACGTGGGCGTTCACCACCGATCCGGCACCGAAGGTCATCGGGCGCAGCCCGGCAGTCAACGCCACCAGCGTGGCTCGTGCCACCAATGTCACGGCGAAGTACAGCGAGCCTGTCTCCGGCATCAACACCACCACGGTGAAGTTGACAAACCGGGCCGGCGCAACGATCGGGGCAGTGGTCAGCTACAACGCCACGACCCGCACCGTCACGCTGAATCCCAAGGCCAGCCTGGCTGCGGGAAGCCGCTACACGGTTCGGCTCTCCAACGGCATCAAGGATGCCCGCGGCAACTCGCTCGCGGCCACCACATGGTCCTTTACGACGGGAGCCCGCTAACGACACCATGAAGTCCTAGCACGTGCCGGAGGCCAGGCTGCGCATCGCGCAACCTGGCCTCCGGCACGTTTTCCGCATCCCCGCGCTAGACCGCGGCCGGCACCGGATGCGAGGCCGACTTCAGGTCATGGACCCTGTCAGCCAGTGCCGCAACGGCTCCGTCGTGGGTCACCAGCAGCACCGCTTCGCCCGCCAAGCCCGCGCGGAGGTCTGCGACCAATGCCACCGATTCGTCCGCGCCAAGGTGTGCGGTTGGTTCATCCAGCAGCAGCACCCGTGCCCTTGCGGCCAGGGCACGGGCCACGGCCAGGCGTTGGCGCTGGCCGCCGGAAAGTTCGTGGCCCCCGGACCCGATGCGCTCATCCAGGCCCGCGGGCAGCGTTCCCAACCACGATTCCAGCCCGACCTTGGCCAGCACCGCCCGCAGTTCGGCGTCGGAGGGCTGGTCTCCGGCGTCCCTGCCTAGCCCGAGGTTGGAGCGCACGGAGGAATCGAAGAGGTGGGCTTCCTGCGGGCACCAGGCCACCCGGGCCAGGTCAGCGGCACCGATGGGCATCCAATCCCCTGCACCCCGCCTGGCCTGCAGGGCACCGGACAGGGGCTTCAGGGCACCCAGCATGGCCGCCAGCAGCGTCGACTTTCCCGAGCCCGACGGGCCGGTGACCGCGACCCATTCGCCCGGATTCACTTCAAGGTCGAGACCTTGAACAACCGGCTCCCCCGCGGCCCAGCCGATGTCGGCAGCGTGCAGCCGCAGTCCCAGTTCCGCGGTCTGCACCTCCGCGGCTCCGGCGGGTTCCGGGGTGTGGCCCGTGCCGCCGGCAGTGGCCCAGACGCGGCGCAACACGTCATCGAGTTGCGGCAATTGCTGGATGGATATGGAGGTGTTGGCGATCGGCTCGCCAAGGGCCAGGAGCAGCAGCGCGGCCACTGCCGCCGCTTCTCCCCCGGTCCCCACCAGGACCACAGCCAGCACCGCGGCCAGCGAGGAAAGCAGCACCGCCCCGCCCTGGGCGACACCGGCGCCACGGGCCGCAGCACGCAGCAACCTGGTTGCGCTCGCGTCGGCCGCGGTGAACTCCGACAGGGCCCGCGGGCCGACCCGGTTGGCACGCAGATCCCCCGCCGCACCCAACAGCGTGGGCACCCGGGAAGCAAGCCACATGCGGTGCCGACTGGTGTGAATGGTGCTGCGCCTTTCCACCGCAAGCACGGCCGCCGGCAACAGCACAAAGGCAGCGAGCCCCAACCCCAGCGCCAGCGGCAACGCCGCCGGGGCCCAGAAGCCGATTCCCACGGTCACGGCAACCCAGGTGGCGATTCCCGCGACCGGCGGCACCAGGACCCGGGGCACGGCGTCGCGCACCTCATCGACCTCGGCCACCAGGTGACCCAGTGCAGCACCCGAACGGGTGAGCCGGCCCCAGCCATGTGGCCGTGCTACGAGTGCATCCCAGAGGCGTTGCCGCAGGGTGGAGGCGAAGCCCATGACGGCGTCGTGCACGCGCAATTGCTCGAGGTAGCGCAGGACCGCGCGGCCGATGCCGAAGGTGCGCACCCCGACGATGGCGACCATCAGGTGCAGCATCGGGGGTTGGTGGCTCGCGGTGACGATGAGCCAGCCGGAGATCCCGGTCAGCCCAGCTCCGAAGATCGCTGCGGCCGCGGCCAGCACGAGACCCGGAATCATGCCGTTGCGGAACCACGGCATGGAGCCCAGCAGCCGCCAGTGCGCGGCACGCGGGCCCGGGAGCGCGGCCCGGGGTTCGCGCACTGGCGCAGGGTGTGCGGGAACAGCAGCCAAGAGCGGGGGTTGCACGGGTCCGTGGTCTTCGGCCGCCGGTCGCGCGGCAGCGTCCGGGTCCCGCAGCATCGTGGCCAGGGCCCTGTCGTGGGTGGCCACCAGCAGCGCGCATTGACCGCGCAGTCGGCGCATTGCCAGGCGGATGCGGACGGCGGATTCCTCGTCCAGATGCGCTGTCGGTTCGTCGGCCAGCACCAAATTGACTCCGGGGTCGGCGGCCACCTTGGCGAGCACCCGCGCCACGGCCAAGCGGCGCAGCTCGCCGGGGCTGCAGTCCACCAGGTTCCGCTGCGCCAGGTGCTCGATGTTCGCCTCTTCCAGGACCGCCCGAAGCATTTCCCCGGACAGTCCTGCGCCGGCGTGCAGCCGGATCTCGCCTGACACGGTGGACTCGGTGAACCGGGGGTGCTGGGAGATGGACGCCGTGCGGGACAGGTCCACGCGAATCTCGCCGTCGATCTCGGACCCCTGCCCGAGCTGGCCGAGCACCGCCTGCAGAAGCGTGGTTTTCCCGCTGCCGCTTGCAGCATCCAGCACGCGCACCGCGCCGGCCTCCAGCTGCAGGTCTAGCCCGGAAACCACAGGCTCGGACCGCCGGGCATAACTGACCGAAAGGCCCTTGATGGACAACACGGGAGAGGTCCCGGACGGTGTCCGGAGCCCGGAATCCGGCCCGTCCGATGCAGTGGCTCCAATGAATCCCTCGCTGCGTTCAAGGGCCTGCACCCCATCCTCCGAGGAGTGGAAGGCGGCCCCCAGCGCACGCAGCGGCAGGTAGCATTCCGGGGCCAGGATCAGGGCAACCAACCCGGCTTCCAGGCCCATATGTCCGTAGACCAGGCGCACGCCGATGAAGACGGCGACCACCGCCACGGAGATGGTGGCGATGAGTTCGAGGGCCAGCCCGGAGAGAAATGCCGTGCGCAGCGTCCTCATGCTGGATTCGCGATAGTCCTCGGAGACCTTGGCCAGGGCCCTGCCCTTGCCCTCCGCCCGGCGCAGCCCAATGAGGGCGGGAAGCCCCTGGGCCAGTTCCAGCAGCTGGTTCGAAAGCCTGTCCAACCCGGCGGCCGCGGCCTGGACCCGATCCTGGGTATGCAGTCCAATCAGGATCATGAACACCGGGATGAGCGGGACCGTCAGCACCACGACCAGTGCGGAGACCCAGTCAGCGGCCAGGATCCTGGCACCGACCAGGACCGGGATGACCATGGCAGATACCAGCGCGGGCAAGTACTTGGTGTAGTAGTTGTCCAGCCCGTCCAGCCCGCGGCTGGCCAGTGCCGCCAGCGCCCCGTTTCCGGGGTTGGCACCGGCAACCCTCCCGTCCAGCCCGGCGGCCAGCAGCCGGGAGCGCAGCTGCTCCTTTGCCCCGAGCCCGGCCCGGTGTGCCGCGAACTCGGTGCCCCACACCGCCGCTGCCCGAAGGATCGTTCCGCCCAGGCCAAGCACCAGCAGCCGCTGGGCATCGAGTGGCGTGCCGGCAGCCAGTTGGCTGATGGCAGTGGCCAGGGCGTCGGCAACCAGGACCAGGCCGCCGGCCTTGAATGCCGCGAGTCCGGCCAACAGGGCCAGGACCTTCCGGGAACCGGTACCGGCTGGAAGAACGGGTTTCATGGTGGGTTTCTCCTCGTGCCGGTCAGACGATCGAGGTCACGGTGTGTGCCTCGGGAATGTGCACCTCGGTGACCCGCTTGCGGAACACCCAGTAGGTCCAGGCCTGGTAGGCCAGGACCATGGGCAGGCCGAAAGCCGCCACGATGCTCATGAGCCTGAGGGTGTAGGGGGTCGAGGATGCGTTGGACACCGTCAGGTTGAAGGCAGCGTCAATGGTGGAGGGCAGGACGTTGGGATATGCGGCGGTGAAGATCGCCGCGACCCCCGCCAGCAGGAAGATGCCCAACCCGGTGAAAACCAGGCCCTCGTGGTTTTTGCGCGCCTGGAACCAGGCGAACAGCAAGGCGCACACGGCCAGGCCCAGCGGTGCCATGGCGGCCATGCTGTGGTTCAGCAGCACCACCGCAACCGCCCATGCGGCCAAGGGCAGCAATGCCACGGGAAGCCAGCTGGCCACGAGCCGTGCCGCCCGGGTGCGGATGTCCCCGTCCGTTTTAAGGCCGAGGAAGGCCAACGCGTGAATCAGGCAGAATGCCACGACGGCGAGCCCGCCGAGGACCGCGTACATGTTGAACCAGGCAAAGGGCCCTCCGACGCGGTCGCCGTTGGCGTTCAGCGGGAGTCCGGTGGTGCTCAGCGCCAGCATCGCCCCGACGCCGAACGCGGCGACAAAGGAGCCCATGAAGATGGCCCAGTCCCAGGCCTTTCGCACGGCATGGGTGTGTGCCTTGCCGCGGTATTCGAAGGCCACTGCCCGGAAAATCAGGGCCACGAGCACCAAGGTCAAGGGGACATAGAGGGCTGAGAAAAGCGAGGCGTACCAGTAGGGGAACGCCGCAAAGGTCGCGGCCCCGGCGGTGATCAGCCAGACCTCGTTGCCGTCCCAGACCGGGCCGACGGTGTTCAGCAGCACGCGGCGCTGCTTCTCGTTTTTGGCGAAGGTCTTCATGAGCATCCCCACGCCCAGGTCGAAACCTTCAAGGAACAGGTAGCCGCCCCAGAGCACGGCTATCAGGATGAACCACAGTGTGGGCAGGTAATCCACTTGTACAGTCCTAACTCTTAAGTCGGCGGTCAGTAGGCGAAGGACAGCACGTCGGTGTCCTCGTCCTGGTCATCGGGGTGCCCATCGAGATCGGGCATGGCCGAACCGATCCCGCCGCGGACGTAACGGGTCAGCAGAACGACCTCGACCACCAGCAGGAATGCGTAGATGGAGGTCAGGGAGATCAACGAGAAGAGCATCTCCCCCGCGCTCACCCCCGGAGAGACGGCGGCCGCGGTGTACATGAACACCTGGTCGATGCCTTGGAAGCTGGGGTTGGGTGCCACCACGAAGGGCTGGCGACCCATTTCGGTGAAGATCCAACCCGCGGCGTTTCCGCCAAATGGTGCCAGGATTCCCAGGACGGCGAGCCTGGAGATCCATTTGCTGTGGGGCACGGTTCCCTTTCGGGTCAGCCACAGGGCCACCGCCGCGGCAACCGCCGAGAGTCCGCCCAGGGTGATCATCAGGCGGAAGCCCCAGTAGGTGACCTCCATGACCGGAAGGTAGTTGATCTCGCTTCCGGCGCGATCGCCGTAGATCGGGTTGTCCGGAAGGTGGGTTCCGTACTTTTCCTGGTACTCGGGCAGGAGGGTGTTTACCCCCTTGACCTCGGTCGTGAAGTTGTCGTGGGCGAGGAAAGAGAGCAAGCCCGGAATTTCGAAGACGCCGACGACGTCGTCGCAGGTGGTTGCGCCGCCGCCGCGAAGGTCGCCCACCGATAGCAGGGAGAACCCCGTGCCGTCATGGCAGGCCGCTTCCGCAGCTGCCATCTTCATCGGCTGTTGCTGGATCATCAGCTGGGCTTGGGCATGGCCGGAGAGGGCAACACCCATGAACGCAACCATCGCCACGACGGCGCCAATGCGCAGCGACTTGATCCAGACCTGGTAGTCCACCTTGTCGCGGTTTTTCCCCAAGGTTGCCGACTCCCCCACCACGACCTTGCCCGAGGCGTCCACGGTGTCAATGCCCGACTGGCGGCGCTTGTGGAGGTGGTACCAGGAGATGCCCAGCAGGAATCCGCCGGCGACGGCAAACGCCCCGAAGACGGTGTGCGGGAACGTGACCAGGGCGGTGTTGTTAGTGAAGACTGCCCAGGCATCGACCATGGTGGCGCGGCCGTCGACGATTTCGGTGCCGACGGGATGCTGCATCCAGGAGTTGGCCACCAGGATGAAGTAGGCCGAAAAGATACTGGCCAGCGAGGCAATCCAGATGGTGGCAAGGTGGAGGCGCTTGGGCAGCCGGTCCCAGCCGAAGATCCACAGCCCCAGGAGGACGGATTCAAGGAAGAAGGCCAGCAACGCCTCCATGGCCAGCGGTGCACCAAAGACGTCTCCGACGAAGCGGCTGTATTCGCTCCAGGCCATGCCGAACTGGAATTCCTGGACGATGCCGGTGGCCACTCCCATGATGAAGTTGATGAGGAAAAGTTTTCCCCAGAAATTGGTCATGCGCAGGTATTCTTCCTTGCCGGTGCGGTGCCACGCGGTTTGCATCACCGCGACCGTGAGCCCCAGGCCGATCGTCAAGGGAACCATCAGGAAGTGATAAACGGTGGTGATCCCAAATTGCCATCTGGCAATTTCCAGTGCATCCATGCCAAACCCTTCAATGCAGTCATTCGCGGCGTTGCTTCGGCCCCGCATCCCGAGTTCTACAATCCGTAGAACTTCCTTTCTACTCACTGTAGAACATTTGGCTCCAACGCGGTAAACTGGATTCAGCGGGAAGCACTCAACACACTCCCCGCTGGCCTCTGCGTTAGCTGCACGGGGCCTGGAACACTTTGTAAGGAAATGAGATTGGCCACTCTTGGCGACCTTGAACGCGCAGTAATGGAACTCCTTTGGGATGCCGAATCCCCGCTCACGGCCAATGAACTTCGCGACCAGCTCGCAGCACCCGGCGACGTGGAAGGCAAGGAACTTGCCGTGACCACCGTCCTGACGGTGTTGGCACGACTGGAAAAGAAGGGCTTGGTGGCGCGTGAGCGCGACATCCGTCCGCATCGCTACACGTCGGTGACGAGCCGCGAGGATCACACCGTGTCCTTGATGAACGAAGCCCTGGGTACCGTGCTGGATCGCGAAGCCGTACTGGCTCGCTTCATCGGCGGCATCTCCGCCGAGGAAGCACAGTCCTTGCGCCTGCTCCTCGATACACCACGTAACGCCTAGCGACGACCGGCACGGTTACCAACGTGCTGCTGACGTCTTATCTCCTGGCGGGACTGGCCATTCTTTTGGCGTGGCCCATACCCGTCGCACTTTCGCGCGCCCAATGGACGGCCCGATCCCCCTTTACGGCGATGGTGGTTTGGCAAGCCATCGCGCTGGCAGGTGGACTCTCCATGATTGGCGCGATGCTCTTTTGGGGCCTTGAGCCACTCGGAAATTCACTCCTGGGTGCGCTGGAAGGCGGGGCAAGGCTCGTCCTCGGCGATGCAGACGTCACATCCCCCGGAACCATCCACATCTTTGCCCTGAGCACGGCAGCACTGCTGGGATTCCATCTGGTGCTCACCTTGATCCGGGCCGCCTGGCGCATCACCCGCCAGCGCGCACGACACAGGCATATCCTTTCACTGCTCAGCCAAAAATCCACCGCCAATCCCGGAACCCTGGTGCTGGACCACGAGATCCCCATTGCCTATTGCCTGCCTAGCTTCACCGGGTCGGTTACCGTGCTTTCGCGTGGCCTGGTCCAGCGGTTGAACGAGGATGAACTGCAGGCAGTCCTGGCCCATGAAAAGGCCCACCTGGAGCAACGCCACGACCTGCTCCTGCTGGCCTTCGCCTCCTGGAACGATGCCCTGCCGTGGTTGCCAACGGCCAAGCACTCGCTGGCCGCCGTCCAGGAGTTGGTTGAGATGCTCGCCGATGACGCGGCCCTTCGCGTAGTCACCGCTCCCGTTTTGCTCCGCGCCTTGCTTACAGTCGCCACGGGAGCCCTTGGCGAACCGGCCGAGCGGGGGCCGGCAGCCCTGCCGACCGCAGGCACCAGCGGCGCACCGACCGAAGAGCTTTCGTCGCATCGCCTGCGGCGGCTGTTGAGACCGCAGCCACCGTTGTCGGCCATGGTGCGCTCCCTGATTCTCACGGCCGCGTTGCTGTTGCTGGCACTGCCCACCACAATGTTGGTGGCCCCGGGGCTCCTCAGCTGATCCAGCTCCGGCGCGCCAGTACCATCTTCGAACATGGAAATGGCCGGCCGGCGCCTTCGAGGGCACCGGCCGGCCATATTGTTTTCCCGCTATGCGTCGATCCTGTCCCGTTCAAGGAGCTCGGCTCCTGAAATGATGAATTCCTTGCGCGGTGCCACATCCGAACCCATCAGCAAGTCAAAGACGCGCTCGGCCGATTCGGCATGTTCCAGCCCCACCCGGCGCAAGGTGCGGTGCCGCGGATCCATGGTGGTCTCGGCCAACTGGTCGGCATCCATCTCACCCAGGCCCTTATAGCGCTGGATTGGTTCCTTGTAGCGCTTGCCATCCTTTTCCAGGGCGGCCAATACCTCGTGAAGCTCGTTCTCCGAGTACGTGTAGACCATCTCGTTGTCCTTGGAGCCGTGGGTGATGACCTCCACCCGGTGCAACGGTGGCACTGCCGCATAGACCCTGCCCTGTTCAACCATGGGGCGCATGTACCGGAAGAACAGCGTCAGCAACAGGGTGCGGATGTGCGCGCCGTCGACATCGGCATCGGTCATCAACACGACCTTGCCATAGCGTGCGGCCTCGATGTCGAAGCTTCGGCCTGAGCCCGCCCCGACCACCTGGATCAGCGCGGCACACTCCGCGTTGGACAGCATGTCGGCAACCGAGGCCTTTTGCACGTTCAGGATCTTGCCGCGGATCGGCAGCAGCGCCTGGAAGTCCGAGGAGCGCGCCAGGCGGGCGGTCCCCAGGGCGCTGTCACCCTCGACGATGAACAGCTCGGTCCTCTCCGTGTCGGTGCTGCGGCAGTCCGCCAGCTTGGTGGGGAGCGAGGAAGTTTCCAGGGCATTCTTGCGTCGCTGGGTCTCCTTGTGGACACGCGCCGAGATGCGCGACTTCATTTCGCTGACCACTTTTTCCAGCAGCATTGCAGCCTGGGTCTTGTCGCCCTTGGCCGTGGAGTTCAGCTTGTCCGTGAGGCTCTTCTCGACCACCTTGGCAACGATCAGGCGCACCGCCGAGGTGCCGAGGATTTCCTTGGTTTGGCCCTCGAACTGGGGTTCGGCCAGGCGCACCGTCAGGACCGCAGTCAGCCCGGCACCGACATCGTCTTTCTCGATCTTGTCGTTCCCGGCCTTGAGCTTGCGGGAGTTGGCCTCGATGACCTTGCGGAAGGTCTTGAGCAGGGCCTGCTCGAAGCCGGTTTGGTGTGTTCCGCCCTTGGGTGTGGAAATGATGTTGACGAAGGAGCGCAGGTTCGTCTCGTAGCCAATCCCCCAGCGCAGGGCGATGTCCACCTCACAGGTGCGCTCCACCTCGGTGATCCGGCTGTGGCCCGAATCATCGATCACCGGCACCGATTCCTTAAACGTTCCCGAGCCGTGGAAACGCCAGATATCGGTGACGGCCGCATCGTTGGCCAGGTATTCAACGAACTCGGAGATCCCGCCGTCGTGGTGGAAGACCTCTTCATAGGGGCCATCCTCCCCCAGGGTGCCGACCAGGCCGCGCTCGTCGCGCAGTGTGATCTTCAGTCCCGGCACCAGGAACGATGTCTGGCGGGCGCGTGCCTGCAATTCGGTGTAGGAGAACTTGGCATCGGGCGTGAAGATCTGTCGATCGGCCCAATAGCGCACGCGGGTGCCGGTGACTCCTCGCTTGGCCTTGCCCACCACGTCAAGCACCGAGGCCGTGGAGAAGGGTTCGAAGTTGGAGTCAGGCTTGGGCTTGCCCGTATCGGCAAAGCGTCCGGGCTCGCCGCGGCGAAACTGCATCCCATAGGTCTTGCCACCACGGTCCACCTCAACGTCGAGACGGGAAGAAAGCGCGTTGACCACGGACGCACCCACACCATGCAGGCCGCCGGAGGCGGTGTAGGAGCCGCCGCCGAACTTGCCGCCGGCATGGAGCTTGGTGAAGACCACTTCGACGCCCGAGAGCCCGGTCTTTGGTTCGATGTCCACCGGAACGCCGCGGCCGTCGTCGTGGATTTCCACTGAGCCGTCGGCGTGCAGGAAGACCTTGATCGATTGGCCGTGGCCCGCCAGTGCCTCATCGACGGAGTTGTCGATGATTTCCCAAAGACAGTGCATGAGTCCACGCGAATCGGTGGAACCGATGTACATGCCCGGACGTTTGCGTACCGCCTCGAGCCCTTCCAGGACGGATAGGTGTCTGGCGTTGTAGTCATTGCTTTTGGCCACGGTTATTGAACTCCTCAAAAACGTCGGAACGACGCTAACCACAATAGTCTCTGGGCCCGCCATTTCGCTGATGCGTGCCGCCAGTGAGCGGCAGCTCACCCCCTGACGTGCTACGCGGTGAGCGAAAGATCGTATTTTCACGAAGAAAATAGCCCTATTGCTGGTTGTATTGAGTACACATCGAATGAAGGAGGTCATCATGACAACGACCGCAGTAACCCGAGAGCTGAATGCCCTTGATCGTTGCGACCGGTGCGGTGCACAGGCTTTTGTGCGTGCGGTATTGGAGACCTCCGGTGGTGAGCTATTCTTCTGCGGACACCACGCTCGCGCAGTAGAAGGAAAGCTGCGCCCCTTGACCAACGAATGGCAAGACGAAACGGCGCGTCTCTACGAGAAGCCCGTTTTCGACGACGAGGACTAAAAGAGTCGCCAGCCAAGTGCTGAGATGACCTTTGGGCGGGACCCTGGCTTGATGCCGGGGTCCCGCTGTCGTTTGGCGGGACCTCCCGGATGCGCCAGGCCAATGACGACCCGCTGCTTAAGACACAAAGTGCCGGTGTCGCCCCCTGACTAGCTGGGGAAAACACCGGCACCTGCATCGGGCCCTGAGGCCGAACTCCTAGTCCAGGTAGTCGCGCAGGACCTGGGAACGGGAGGGGTGACGAAGCTTGGACATCGTCTTGGATTCGATCTGGCGGATGCGTTCGCGGGTCACGCCGTAGACCTTGCCGATTTCGTCAAGGGTCTTGGGCTGGCCGTCGGTCAGGCCGAAACGCATGGCAACAACGCCGGCTTCGCGCTCGGAGAGCGTGTCGAGGACCGAGTGCAACTGTTCCTGCAGCAGGGTGAAGGACACGGCATCGGCGGGGACCACGGCCTCGGAGTCCTCAATGAGGTCACCGAACTCGGAGTCGCCGTCTTCACCCAGCGGGGTGTGCAGTGAGATCGGCTCGCGACCGTACTTCTGGACCTCGACGACCTTTTCCGGGGTCATGTCCAGTTCCTTGGCGAGCTCTTCCGGAGTGGGTTCGCGGCCCAGATCCTGAAGCATCTGGCGTTGCACGCGAGCCAGCTTGTTGATGACCTCGACCATGTGCACCGGGATACGGATGGTGCGGGCCTGGTCGGCCATGGCTCGGGTGATCGCCTGGCGGATCCACCAGGTGGCGTAGGTGGAGAACTTGAAGCCCTTGGTGTAGTCGAACTTCTCAACTGCACGGATCAGGCCCAGGTTTCCTTCCTGGATCAAGTCGAGGAAGAGCATGCCGCGACCGGTGTAGCGCTTGGCGAGCGACACCACGAGGCGAAGGTTGGCCTCGAGCAGGTGGTTCTTGGCGATCTTGCCGTCGTGCACGATCTGCTCGTAGTCCCAGCGCAGGCGCTTGTCCATCTTGCCTTCGTCGGCATTAAGCTTCTCGTGGGCGAAAAGACCTGCCTCGATGCGCAGGGCAAGGTCAACTTCCTGCTCGGCATTCAGCAGGGCTACCTTACCGATCTGCTTCAGGTAGTCCTTGACCGGGTCGGCAGTGGCTCCGGCAACCATGACCTGCTGCTGCGGGGCATCGTCTTCGTCGGAGGTGAGGACAAAGCCCTTGGAGTTCTCGTCGACGGCCGGGGCCTTCGGGGTCTCCTCGGCATCGTCGGCGTCGGTTTCAGCCTCTTCGGACTCTACGTCCTCATCGGCCTTGGCACGGGACTTTGCAGGAGCCCGCTTTGCAGCAGGCTTCTTCGCGGTGGCGGCCTTGTCGGCAGCCGGCACGGCAGCAGCCTTATCCGTAGTTGCATCCTGCGGATCGGCGGCAGCATCCGCTGCCTGGCCATTGGTGGTCGTCTCAGAAGACACGAAATACCTTTCTCACGGTTCGTCCGCGATGCCACCTACCGGTAACACCACTATGACCCTGTCAAGTCCGCGTCCCGCCGATTAACGACGAGTCGGGATTCAGGGTCCAGTAAGTGGAACGCCTTTTTCCCGCCATTTGTTCCCATCGAACCAACTCGATGGTGCCGGCTTGATAGCCATGGAACACGAACCCAACCGGGTCTGTTGGTTAACAGTGTCTCACGTTTCGGGGTCACGCAGATTCATCGGGCGCGTGTGCCGGTGAAATATCTTCCACCGGGTTTCCCTCCCGCATCATGCACTGAGCCGTCCTTCCAAGCGCAGCCGCCAGGCGCGCGCCGGATCGGCCACCCACGAGGGCATCTCGCCCGATTCCAGCAATTTGGCCATGAGTTGCGCCAGCCGGTAGTCCGGATCATTTGCCAGGGCCGTCCCAAAGAGTTTCAGGGCCGAGCTCCCCTTGCCCTTGGCCCAGTTCACCCAACCGAGCAGGCACAGCAACGCGGACGTCTCCTCGCGTTCCGCGACGCCAAGCAGGTCGCGGCAAAAAAACCACAAGCGTTCAAGCCGGTCCCAATCGGGCGTGCACGCCGCGGTTCCCAGCAGGAAATCGGAGAAGTCCTGTGATGCGCGCCCAAATTCGACCCCTCGTGAGACTTCCTTCAGTGCCTCGAACGCCTGAAGCGTGCCCCGGCCAGCCAGATAGGGAAGGATGTCCCGAATCATGCGGTCGTTGAGGGAAAGCAGCAACGATGCACACAACACGTCGTCCGTTCGCAGGCGACGCTCGGCGACGACTGGATCCTCATCCAGCAGCCGGGCCCAGTCCTTGATCAGCGACTCCCGAGGGACGGTTCCGGAGAACTCCGCGGCCAAGATATCCACGTTCGTCCGCACTTCATTCTTGCTGTCCCATTCGGCAATCCCTGTGCCGTCCCAGAGTTGGTCCTCGGGTGCCGACCCGGCGACAACCATCCTCAAGTGGGTCTCGGTCAGCGCGAGGTCCGGCAAGTCGAACCCTTCGCTGGGGCAGCAGTTTTCGCTGAGGCAGAAGTAGCTGTGCCAGCGGCTGGTGCCGACGAACCAGGCATCGCGCACCTGGATTCCCGAGCGAACGAGCTCGGGCGCAAGCCGCTCCACGAGTTCGTGCCTGGGCAGGGAGTCATGGTTCCCGTTGGGGGCTTGTCCGGTGTAGACGGCGGCAAAGACTGCGCTGGCATCGGGTACCTTGTGCACCAGCTGAACCAACTGGTCGGCCCACTGGTCTGCCAAGTCGCTCGAGCCTTCCGCCGCCGGCAGGTCAACCCGCAGTGTGGCGGCAAGGCCCTTGCCCTGCATGATCAGCAGGACCACCGCATTACGGGGGTAAAAGCCCAAGGCGTGGGGAATGTATGCCAGGACCTCTTCGGGGCTGGCCAGTGAAAAATTCGACGCTGAAGGTGTAGTAGTCATGCACCCCATGCTGCGCCCCGGTCAATGGCGCCGGCAGGAGAAGTCGGGAAGCCTGTGGATACGCGCGCCCCTGGAATCGCGCCGGGTCCCGCCCCGTGTGCGGATCAGTGGTGCTGCAGAGAGCCGTGCGCCGGGAGGGCGCGCTATTCGATTTCGGTGCGCCCGGACAGGCCCCGGGCGGACCTCGGGGTGTATTCGCCACGCGCGGCCATGTTGCGGCGGGCCTTGTTGCGGGTGATGACCATGCCGATCACGCCACCGAGAAGCACGAGGAACTGGAAGGAGAGCGCCCACCTGAACGCATCAAGGGAGTAGAGCTCGGCACCGGGACCCGCAGCCTTCTGCTGGAGGTCAAGCAGCCAGCCCACCACGTACACCGTGACAAGCGCGGCCAGGAATCCCCCGACGTTTACGATTCCGGTGGCCGTGCCGATCACGTGCGACGGGTTGAAGGTGCGGGCAAAATCAAAAGCGATCATGGAGGCCGGGCCGCCCAATGCAACGCATACGATCAGGACAACCAGAAGCCACATCGGCGCTTGTCCCGGCCAAAGCAACACCACCAACCAGCTCAGGGCGATCGCCCCAATGACGTTGAAGGCGATCGCCGACCGCCGATGCGGATGGCGCGCCACTGCCGAACCAAGGACGGGACCGGCCACCAGGGCAACCAGGACGAAAATGGAGAGCAAGCCCGAAGCCGTGGCCGGACTGACGCCCTGCCCGGAAACCAGGAAGGGATAGCCCCAGGTCAGCAGGAAGACGTTGGTTGTGAACTGGGTGGTGAAGTGCGTCCAGAAGCCCAGTCGGGTCCCCGGTTCCCGCCACGCATTGGAAAGCAGCACGCGGGCCCGGGCGGGGGCCGGCGGGACCTCGTTGCTGAGCGGTCCGTTGCTGATAAGCACCAGGGCCAAGACAAATCCCAGCACGGACAGCGCCGCCAGGGAAAGGAAGGCCGGGGTCCAGCTCCACGCGTGCAGCAGGGCAACAAACGGGATCAGTGAGAGCAGCTGCCCCAGTTGGCCCACCATGCCGGTGGCTTGGGTGAGCATCGGGATCCGGTATCCGGAGAACCAGATCGGCAGCAGCCGGATGACCGAGACAAAGGTCATCGCATCGCCGGCACCGACGAAGAACCGTCCGATCAGGCCGGCACCGACGGAATCCGCCATCGCCAGCAGGAGCTGGCCGACCATCATCAGTGCCGCTCCCCCGGTGATCATGGCCCGGGGTCCCCATCTGTCCACGAGGATGCCAACGGGAATCTGCAACCCGGCGTAGACAACCAGCTGCACCACGGAGAAGGTGGCAAGGATCGAGGCCGACGCGTCAAAGCGGTCGGTGGCCTCCAGGCCGGCCACACCGAAGCTGGTGCGTTGGGTCACTGCGATGAGGTAGGCCGTGATGCTGACTATCCACACCACCCACGAGCGGACGGAGTCGTGGTGTTCGGCCTTGGCCACTAGGAGTCCTTGGCGGCCGTGCCACCTTGTTCGGGGAAGCCGGAAAGGAAGGCCTCCACGGCCAGGGCAAGTTCCTCGCCGCCGGGGACCTCTGCATCGGGCGTGACCAGCAGCGAGCGGCGCTCGATATCCGGCACGTGCTGGTCAAAGCGTTCCTCGAAGTTTTCGACCATCCTGGCGACGTCGGGCGTCGCCGCCACCTGTTCGGCGATCTGCGATTCGAGGTTGCGCCCCGCCTCGCGCAGGCGGTCGGTCGGCAGGCCCAGTTCCATGGCGGCGCCGACATATTCCAGGACGCCCACGGCAACCTGGGGGTACTCGGCCTCGGAGAGGTAGTGCGGCACATGGATGGAATAACCCACCGCGTCCCTGCCGGCTTCAATCAGGCGTACCTCGATGAGGCTGGCCAGGCTCGCCGGCAGCTCCGCCGTCGGGGTCCAGGTGGAGATCCCGTCAATCAGGTCCTTGCGGTTGCCGTGTGCGGTGACACCCAGCGGGCGGGTGTGCGGAACCGGCATCGGGACCGCGTCAAAGGAAACAGACAATCGGACATTGAACGCCTCGACCAAGGCGACGATCGCGGCGGTGACCCGTTCCCAGGCCAGATCCGGTTCGGTTCCTGTCAGGAACAGGAAGTCGCGCTCCAGGCCATCGGTGAGGCGGTAAAGCTCCAGGCGCGGGGCCTGGTAGGCAGCGAAGTGGTCGCCGAGGAAGGAAATCTGGGGGCGTCGCTCGCGGTAGTTGACCAGCTGGTCGGTATCGAACGAGGCGATAAGCTTCGGTTCCAGCGAGTCCAGCAGCTCGGAGCGCACCTGGGCCAGCGCATGGCCGGCATCTGCGTGGCCGCGAAGGCCGATGAGCAGGTCAAGGCCCTGTAGCTCGGGTGCGTCCAGGTCGAGGTCTTCGAACCTGACCAAGGATTGTGGGTCAAGCATTGCCGCTGCTCCTTTCGGGTTGCATCGCTGGGTTTCACCGGCCACACCTTCGCCCTGGATCTGACTCAAGGTGGCCTCCGGCCCCCGGGCACGACCGACTCGGTGCAATGCCAACCACAGGGAAACCAGGGACATGGTGCGGGCCGGATGAACCCAGTCGGGGTTCTTTCGGTCGCCTACTACTGGGGGTCAACCCCAACTGACGGCGATTTCTTCCCGTGGCCCGCATCCAATTCTAGGCCGATTGGCCGACGAATGCGCTGTGGCATCGGTCTCAACGATACGATCGCTAAAGGCCGATCGGCTTTTGCGTCCCGGGGACCCCGGCACGCGGCAGCCGTCCCGCCGCCTTCGACGCATGGGCACCTGACATGCATGCACAGAATCCAATGAAGAGGAATCGTTCCGTGATCAACTCCATCGATCTCAAGCTGACCGCCGTTTCGACCGACATCAAGCGCCTGGGCGCGGACGCCCTGGTTCTCGGTGTCGTCAAGGGCACCGATGGTCCCGTCCTGGTGGCCTCGCCCTTCAGCGCCAAGGCCACCGACACACTCCAAGCCTCGCTGTCGGCCTTGAACGTCACCGGTGCGGCCGACGAGCTGGTCCGCCTTCCGGCCGGCGACGAGACCAAGGCCCGGATCCTGGTACTCGCCGGCCTCGGGTCCCACGAGGAATCCACGCTGACCACCGAGGCGCTGCGCCGCGGCGCGGGCTCGGCGGCACGCCAGCTCGCAGGTCTCTCGACCGTGGTCTTCGCCCTGCCGGCCGCCACCCCCGAACAGGCAGCTGCGGTGGCCGAAGGCGTGGCCCTGGGCGCCTACCACTTCAACAGCCACCGCTCCACGCCGGCCACCAAGCTGCCGCTGACCGAGGCAGTCATTGCCACTGCCGCGTCGGCCGACCCGGACCTGCCGGCCGCACTGAAGCGCGCCGCAATCCTGGGGCGCGCCGTGCGGGCCACCCGCGACCTGGTCAACGTCGCACCCAACGTGCTGTACCCGGCTTCCTTCGCGCAGGAGGTCAAGGACTCCACCAAGGGCCTGCCGCTGAAGGTCACGATCCTCGATGAGAAAAAGCTGGAAAAAGACGGCTACGGCGGACTGATGGGCGTCGGCGGCGGATCCGAGCGCAAGCCGCGCATGGTCAAGATCCAATACGCACCGGCCAAGGCGGGCAAGCACCTGGCCCTGGTGGGCAAGGGCATCACCTTCGACACCGGCGGCATCTCGATCAAGCCGGCCGCAGGAATGCACGCCATGAAGTGCGACATGGCCGGGGCAGCCACCATCTTCCAGGCGATCGTCGCGATTGCCGAGTTGGGCCTGCCGATCACCGTCACCGGCTGGCTCTGCCTGGCCGAGAACATGCCGGGCGGCGCCTCGACCCGTCCGGGCGACGTGATCACCATGCTCGGCGGCAAGACCGTCGAGGTGCTGAACACCGACGCCGAGGGCCGCCTGGTGATGGCCGA
Organism: Paeniglutamicibacter sp. ORCA_105; assembly: GCF_045798545.1. NCBI lineage: Bacteria > Bacillati > Actinomycetota > Actinomycetes > Micrococcales > Micrococcaceae > Paeniglutamicibacter > Paeniglutamicibacter sp. ORCA_105. The sequence continues at coordinate 55,375 of NZ_JBIXLM010000027.1, forward strand.
CGGACTTGTGGCCGCCAGCGCCGAGAAGCCCGACGCACTGATCGACGTCGCCACGCTGACCGGGGCGCAAATGGTGGCCCTGGGCCTGCGCACCGCGGGCGTCATGGGCGAGGAACAGCTGCGCAACGCCGTGGTCTCCGCCGCCGAGAAGGCCGGCGAGACCGCCTGGGCCATGCCGATGCCCGAGGAACTGCGCCCCACGATCGATTCGCAGGTCGCCGACCTGGCCAACATCGGTGAGCGCATGGGCGGGATGATGACAGCAGCGGTGTTCCTCAACGAGTTCGTTGGCGAGGCCAACGGGACCAAGATCCCGTGGGCACACATGGACATTGCCGGCCCCGCCTTCAACGAGCAGGCCGCCTACGGCTACACCCACAAGAACGGCACCGGATCCTCGGTGCGCACGCTGGTGGCGCTGGCCGAGGAAATGGCCTCCGCGAAGTAGCCCCCGGGAGCTCCGCCCGCCAGACGCGTATTTCTACCCCCTGTAGTAGATATGCGCGCCTGCACGGCCCCGTCGGGCCCTTGGCCGCGCCGAAAAGCCCCAGCCGCTGTGCGACCGGTCACAGGCGTGCGCAATCTGCCTCACCGTATGTGGCCGAGCGCGTATCAGGGGGATAAGGTAATCCTGATAGATCACTAGCATCACCGTACTTGCGCGAGCCCTGCACGGGGCCCGCACGTACACCCCATAGACCCACTGGCCGACCACAACGTCGGCCACAACTCATAACGAGGGAGCGTTCACGTGGCCGAATCGGCAGCAACGCAAGAATTCGACATCCTCATTCTCGGCGGCGGTTCCGCCGGCTACTCGGCAGCATTGCGCGCCGTCCAGCTGGGCTTCACCGTTGGCTTGATTGAAAAGGCCAAGCTCGGTGGCACCTGCCTGCACACCGGTTGCATCCCCACCAAGGCGTACCTGCACTCCGCCGAATTGGCCGAGAACGCTCGCGAAGGCGCGAAGTACGGCATCAACACCACCCTCGACTCCATCGACCTGGGCGCGGTGCGCAGCTACAAGGACGGCATCGTCGCCGGCAAGCACAAGGGCCTGACGGGGCTGCTGAAGATGAAGAAGGTCACCGTCATCGAAGGCAACGGCCGCCTGGTTTCCCAGGACACCGTCGACGTTGACGGAGTGGCGTACAAGGGCAAGAACATCATCCTTGCCACCGGTTCCACATCCAAGACCATGGGCATCGAAATCGGCGGCCGCGTGCTCACCAGCACCGAGGCCCTGAACATGGACACCCTGCCCAAGAGCGCCATTGTGCTCGGCGGCGGCGTCATCGGCGTCGAGTTCGCCTCGGTGTGGAAGTCCTTCGGCGTCGAGGTGACCATCGTCGAGGGCCTGCCCTCGCTGGTCCCCAACGAGGACCCGGCGATCATCAAGAACCTGGAGCGTGCCTTCAAGAAGCGCGGCATCAAGTTCAACACCGGCGTCTTCTTCGAAAAGGTCGAGCAGGACGCCAACGGCGTCAAGGTCTCCCTGGCCGACGGCAAGACCCTCGAAGCCGAGATCGTCCTGGTGGCCGTGGGCCGTGGCCCGGTCACCGAGGGCCTGGGCTACGAAGAGCAGGGCATCCCCATGGACCGCGGCTTCGTGCTCATCAACGAGCGCTGCCACACCGGCGTGGGCAACATCTACGCCATCGGCGACATCGTCCCGGGCGTGCAGCTGGCCCACCGCGGCTACCAGCACGGCATCTTCGTCGCCGAGGAGATCGCCGGCCTGAAGCCGGTAGTCGTCGAGGACATCAACATCCCGAAGGTCACCTTCTGCGAACCGGAAATCGCTTCGGTCGGCTACTCCGAGCCCGCAGCAAAGAAGAAGTTCGGTGACGACCAGATCGAGACCACCGAGTACAACCTGGCCGGCAACGGCAAGTCCTCGATCCTGGGCACCTCCGGCTTGATCAAGATGGTGCGCGTGAAGAACGGCCCCATCGTGGGCGTCCACGGAATCGGCGGCCGCATCGGCGAGCAGATCGGCGAGGCGCAGCTCATCGTGAACTGGGAAGCCTACCCGGAGGATGTCGCACAGCTCATCCACGCACACCCGACGCAGAACGAATCGCTCGGCGAGGCCGCCATGGCCCTGGCCGGCAAGCCGCTGCACGGTTAGTCACAATTGCTGCACCGGGCATGCGTTCCCCCGCGGATCGCGTGCCCGGTGCACTAAGCTCGGAGGCACTGACCTCCCACGGGATGTGCGGGAAACCGCGGATCTCTCGCACACAAATTTTTAGTTAATAGGAGAACGGGAACAAGATGTCTGAAACCGTGAACTTGCCCGCCCTGGGTGAAAGCGTCACCGAAGGCACCGTTACGCGCTGGCTCAAGCAGGTCGGCGACCGCGTCGAGGTCGACGAGCCGTTGCTGGAGGTCTCGACCGACAAGGTTGACACCGAAATCCCTTCGCCGGTCGCCGGCGTCATCGAAGAGATCCTCGTGGCCGAGGACGAGACCGCCGAAGTTGGAGCCGCACTGGTTCGCATCGGCGATGGTTCGGGTTCCGGCTCGGCACCCGCAGAAGCAGCACCGGCCGCCGAGGCTCCCGCCGCACCTGCCGAGGCACCCGCTGCAACACCGGAAGCGCCCGCCGCCGCCGCACCGTCCCCCGCCGAGGCACCTGCAGCACCGGCCGCCGGCGCATCGGGCACCGAGATCACCCTCCCGGCCCTGGGCGAGTCGGTCACCGAAGGCACCGTCACCCGCTGGCTCAAGGCCGTTGGCGAAGAGGTTGCCGTCGACGAGCCCCTGCTCGAGGTTTCCACCGACAAGGTCGACACCGAGGTCCCCTCCCCGGTCGCCGGCACCCTGTTGGAAATCCGCGTTCCGGAAGACGAGACCGTTGAGGTTGGCGCCGTCCTGGCCATCGTCGGCGCAGCGGGAGCCGCAGCACCTGCAGCCCCGGCCGAGGCCGCTCCGGCACCGGCCGCAGCAACCCCGGCCGAAGCACCCGCCCCCGCAGAGGCCCCGGCTGCACCGGCAGCCGCTCCGGCTCCGGCTCCGGCCGCTGCAACCCCGGCTGAAGCACCCGCCCCCGCAGAGGCTCCGGCTGCACCGACAGCCGCTCCGGCTCCGGCCGCCGAGGCCGCAGGCAACGACGGTTACGTGACCCCGTTGGTTCGCCGCTTGGCCAACCAGAACAACGTCGACCTGTCGACCGTCACCGGCACCGGTGTCGGCGGACGCATCCGCAAGCAGGACGTCATCGATGCGGCTGCCGCCGCAAAGACCGCCCCGGCCGCGGCTGCTTCCACGGCTCCCGCCGCTGCGCCTGCTGCCAAGGCAGCGGCACCGGTTGTCGCGTCCTCGCTGCGCGGAACCGTCGCCAAGGCCCCGCGCATCCGCCAGGTCATCGCACGCCGCATGCGCGAGTCGCTGGAAACCTCCACCCAGCTGACCCAGGTCCACGAGGTCGACATGACCCGCGTCGCCAAGCTGCGCAACGCCGCCAAGAACGAGTTCGCTGCCGTCAACGGCTCCAAGCTCACCTTCCTGCCGTTCATCGCCAAGGCCGTGGCCGAGGCCTTGAAGCAGCACCCGAAGTTGAACGCCGAGTACGACGAGTCCAAGCAGGAGATCACCTACCACAACGCCGAGCACCTGGCGATTGCGGTGGACACCGACAAGGGCCTGCTGGTTCCGGTCATCTCCAACGCCGGTGACCTGAACCTTGCCGGCTTGGCCGGCAAGATCGCCGACGTGGCAAAGCGCACCCGCGACAACAAGATCGGTCCGGACGAACTGTCCGGCGGAACGTTCTCGATCACGAACATCGGTTCGGTCGGCGCGCTCTTCGACACCCCGATCATCAACCAGCCGCAGGTTGCCATCCTGGGAACCGGCTCCATCGTGAAGCGTGCGGTTGTGGTGACCGGCGTCGACGGCGACGACACCATCGCCATCCGCCACATGATGTACCTGTCGCTGACCTACGACCACCGTTTGGTCGACGGTGCCGATGCAGGTCGCTTCCTGCAGACGCTGAAGGCACGCCTTGAGGAAGGCGCCTTCGAAGCCGATCTGGGCCTCTAACCCCAGGTAGCCTGTGGAAGGGGACGGCCACTGCCCTTGGGCGGTGACCGTCCCCTTTGCTATGTTCTCGACCACCATTGCCGGGACGAATTCATTGTGGTGTGTAGTTTCCATTAGGCTTGCTGGCATGACCTTTTTGCATGCAATCCTCATATTTCTGCACGTTTTGGGTGCAGCCGCGATCGTCGGCGGCTGGCTCGCCACGTTCAAGACCCCGACCGTTAACATCTGGCAGTGGTATGGCGCAATCGCCCAGCTGGTCACCGGCCTGCTGTTGGTCGGACTGGCCGAAATGGGTGACGAACAGGTCAACCATGCCAAGATCGCCGTTAAGCTCCTGCTGGCCGTCGGCGTCTTCGTCGCAGCTCTCCTGGGCCGTCGGAAGATCAAGAACGGCCTCGAGGTTCCGACCGGCTTGGCCCACGGCACCGGCGGCACCGCACTGATTGCCATGGCCGTGGCCACCCTCTGGGTCTAAACGCTCGCGCGAAGTTTCAACCGGCCCCGCGCCGGAGAACCGTGGCGGGGGGGGGGGGGGGGGGGGGGGGGGGCGCCCCCCCCCCCCCCCG